>NZ_JBEYUI010000023.1:0-91003 GCF_040643455.1 Micromonospora sp. NPDC047134 | reverse complement strand
CACAAGGGCAAGTAACAACCCTCACCACACCACCACCAACACACCCACACCACACCGCCAGACCACCCTGCCCACACAACGGTCAAAACACGAGACGCTGCCGCGCCCCTGGACAGGGGCGCGGCAGCGGTGGCTATGGGGTGGATCAGGCGACGTTGCGTTGGGTGGGGAGGGTGGACCGGTGGCTGCTGCCCAGCCGGGCCTCCAGCCGGGCCACGTCCACCCGGGTCTGTCGGCGGTCGGCGAGATCCTCCCAGCCGACCGCGAGCAGCCGCAGCCGCTCGGATTCGCTGAAGCCGCCCCACACCCCGTACGGCTCCCGCACGGTCAGGGCGTGCGCGGCGCACTCGGCCCGTACCGGGCAGGCGCGGCAGACGGCCTTGGCGCCCGACTCCCGGCGCAGCCGCGACGAGCCCCGCTCGCCGTCGGGGTGGAAGAACTGCGCACTGTCCCGGCCACGGCAGGCGCCCAGCCGTTGCCAGTCCCACAGGTCGACGATGGGTCCGGGAAGTCTACGTACGTTCGACATCAGCACCCCTCCTCTCGCGCGGCACCGCGAGATGCTTGTTGGCCGGCTTGTCCGGGTGGCGGGCCGCGCAGGGCACCGTTCCCGGCCTTGAGCCCCCGGTACCCCCACCGTCCTCGGCTCACACGTCCTGTGATCAAAAGCTTCGGCGACTTGGGGCAAATGACCTATCTGTCGGAAAAGTTGGGAGGATTGCCCGGAACCTCCTCCCGAGGCTGCCCGGTCATGGTCTGCTCGTCTGCGGAGAGGAGATCGTTGTGCGTACCGTTCTTGTGTGCGTTCGGACGCCGCTCGCTGCACAGCATTTGACTTCCGCAGCGGCGCGGCTGGGATTGTCCGGTGCTGTCCGGACGGCCGTCTCCGACCCCGAGGTGATGCTGCGGCTGGCCGAGCGTCCCGCCGACGTGGTGCTCGCCGACACCGCCCTGACCCGACCGGACAGCGCCGGTTTCGTGCGGCGGGTGCTGGCCCGCGCGCCGCAGGCCGCCGTACTGCTGCTCGGCATGGAGGAGTCCGAGGCCGCCGCAGCGACCATCCACGCTGGAGCACGCGGCCTGATCCAGGGCGTCGACCACGACCTGACCAGTGCGGTCGCCAAGGCCCTGCTGCTGTTGGCCGCCCCCGGCCGGGCCAACCGGCACCGGATAGCCGACCCCGCCCGGGACACCGCCACGGTGGGCAGCCCTCGGCCGGCATCCAACGGTCGGCCCGCCGGGGAGAGTTCCCCGACCTGGCCGGCCACGGACCCGGCCGGTGGCCCATCGATGGTGCCGGTGCAGCGGGGCGAGGACCCGGCCGAGCCGGAGGCCGCGGCCGAGGCGGGCCCGGTCGCCCGGCCGCCCCGCGCCGACCGGTCCACGGTCGGGCTCACCGAACGCGAGTTGCAGGTGCTGCTGGGCATGGCCGAGGGCAAGAGCAACGCCGAGATCGGCCGGGAGTTGTTCGTCTCCGAGGACACCGTGAAGACCCACGCCCGACGGCTGTTCCGCAAGCTCGGGGCGCGGGACCGGGCCCACGCGGTGGCCGCCGGCTTCCGAGCCGGCCTGGTGGCCTGACGCCCACCCCACCGCCCCGACCCGCATCCGGTCCGCCGGGCATGAGGCGGCAAGCCGGGCGTACGCCGGTCGGGCTTTTGCCTTCCGGGCGGCCATGCGGCGGCCGGGTGTACGGCGGGGGACGCGCGGTGGGCTGGTCAGTCTCGGGAGGTGGCTTCGTCCTCGGTGCCCTCGCTCAGGGTGTCGTGCACCCCGTCGGCGTAGCCGCGCGCGTAGTCCCAGGTGACGTAGTGGTCCGGATCGGGGTCGAAGGCCGGTTCGTGCACCCGGGGCCGCCCGGAGCTGAGCAGGTGCCGCAGGTTGCCCCGCAGCAGGTCCCAGTCGAAGTAGTGCGGCTCCCGGCAGTCCTCGCACTCGATGACGAGTCCGCGTACCCCGATCGGCGCGAGCAGTGCCTGGTAGATCTCCAGATCGGCGAGGTCTTCCAGCACGTCCTGGCGTTCGACGTCGGTCAGCGGGTCGATCGCGGAGTCGCGGTCAGGGTCGTCCAACCCGGCTGCCGGATCGGCGGGATCACCGGTGAAGGGGTCGATGGGCTCGTCTTGCACCCCCTCACCGTAGACCTAAGCACCCGCCGATGCCCGTCCCCCTTCGCGCAAGCCAGGCTGAAGGCGTTGCCTGGCCGGGTGGACCGCCAGACGCGGGTGCCACCGGAGCCACTGGGTACGATGGGGGCGACGCCTTCCTGCCCGGCAGTAGCCGGTGCCGCCAAGCCACCTCACTGCAGCCCGTTCGAGCAGCTCAGGAGAGCAATCGTGGAGATTTCGCCCCAGACCCACCTTTCCGCCAGCGCCGATGCTGGCGAGCTGGGCGGCCATCTGCCCGAGCTGCCCGCGGGCTCGGCCCGGGTGGTGCCCTTGGGGCTGACCTTCGACGACGTGCTGCTGCAGCCCGGCGAGTCGGACGTGGTGCCCAGCCGGGTGAACACGGTCACCCGGTTGACCCGCAACGTCACCCTCTCCATCCCGCTGCTGTCCAGCGCGATGGACACGGTGACCGAGGCCCGGATGGCGATCGCGATGGCCCGCCAGGGCGGCATCGGTGTGCTGCACCGCAACCTCTCCGTGGAGGATCAGGCGCTCCAGGTCGACCTGGTGAAGCGCTCCGAGTCGGGCATGATCACCAACCCGGTGACCGCCAGCCCGGACGACACCCTGCGCGAGGTGGACCAGCTCTGTGGGCGTTACCGGATCTCCGGGGTCCCGGTGGTGGACGCCGAGGGGCAACTCGTCGGCATCGTCACCAACCGCGACATGCGGTTCGTCTCCGACCCGGCCACCCCGGTCCGCGACATCATGACCCGGTCCCCCCTGGTCACCGCCCCGGTAGGGGTCAGCAAGGACGAGGCCCTGGGCCTGCTGCGCCAGCACAAGGTCGAGAAGCTGCCGATCGTCGACGGGGCCGGCAAGCTGCGCGGGCTGATCACCGTCAAGGACTTCACCAAGAGCGAGCAGTACCCGAACGCCACCAAGGACGACGCCGGCCGACTGCGGGTGGCCGCGGCGATCGGGGTCGGCGAGGACGCCTACAAGCGGGCCCGGGCGCTCGTCGATGCCGGGGTCGACGTGCTGATCGTGGACACCGCCCACGGCCACCAGCGGGCCGTGCTGGAGATGGTCGCCCGGCTGAAGAAGGACGTGGCCATCGACATCGTCGGCGGCAACGTGGCCACCTACTCCGGGGCCAAGGCCCTCGTGGACGCCGGCGCCGACGGGGTGAAGGTGGGCGTGGGGCCGGGTGCCATCTGCACCACCCGGATCGTGGCCGGTGTCGGGGTGCCGCAGATCACCGCGATCATGGAGGCCGCCCGGGCGGCCCGTCCGGCCGGGGTGCCGGTGATCGGCGACGGTGGCATCCAGTACTCCGGCGACATCGCCAAGGCCCTGGTCGCCGGGGCCGACACGGTGATGCTCGGCAGCCTGCTGGCCGGCTGCGAGGAGAGCCCCGGTGAGCTGATCTTCGTCAACGGCAAGCAGTTCAAGGCGTACCGGGGGATGGGTTCGCTCGGCGCGATGCAGTCGCGTGGGCAGGCCAAGTCGTACTCCAAGGACCGCTACTTCCAGCAGGACGTGACCAGCGACGAGAAGCTGGTCCCGGAGGGTGTCGAGGGCCAGGTGCCCTACCGTGGGCCGCTGTCCCGGATGGCCCACCAGCTGGTCGGTGGGCTGCGGCTGGCGATGGGGTACGCGGGCGCGGAGAGCATCAGCGAGCTGCACCAGCGTGGCCAGTTGATCCGGATCACCGCGGCCGGGCTCAAGGAGAGCCACCCGCACGACATCCAGATGACCGTCGAGGCACCGAACTACCACACCCGCTGACACCCCTTTCGTTGGAAACTGGAGCCCCCCATGCGTGACGTGGTCGAGATCGGGATGGGCAAGACCGCGCAGCGCGGCTACCACCTTGACGACATCGCCATCGTGCCGAGCCGTCGTACCCGGGACGTGGACGACGTCTCCACCGGCTGGCAGTTGGACGCGTACCAGTTCGGCATCCCCTGCGTGGGGCACCCCTCGGACGCGACCATGAGCCCGGCCTCGGCGGTACGCCTGGGTCAGCTCGGTGGCCTCGGGGTGCTCAACGTCGAGGGGCTGTGGACCCGCTACGAAAACCCCAGCAAGGTGCTGGAGGAGCTGGCCGGCCTGGACGAGGACGCCCGCGCCACCAAGCGGCTCCAGGAGGTGTACGCCGAGCCGATCCGGCCCGATCTGATCACCGAGCGGGTCCGGGAGCTGCGTGCCGGCGGCGGCACGGTGGCGGTCCGGGTCTCCCCGCAGCACACCCTGGCCCTGGCTCCGGTCATCCTCGACGCCGGGGTGGACATCCTGGTCATCCAGGGCACCATCGTCTCGGCCGAGCATGTCTCGACCACGGACGAGCCGCTGAACCTCAAGGAGTTCATCGCCGACCTGGACCTGCCGGTCATCGTCGGCGGCTGCACGGACTACAAGACCGCCCTGCACCTGATGCGTACCGGCGCGGCTGGTGTGATCATCGGCATCGGTGGCGACGAGTGGTCCACCACCGAGTCGGTGCTCGGCATTCGGGTGCCGATGGCGACCGCCATCGCCGACGCCGCCGCCGCCCGGCGGGACTACCTGGACGAGACCGGCGGCCGGTACGTGCACCTGATCGCCGACGGGGACATCCGTACCTCCGGGGACATCGCCAAGGCCCTCGGCTGCGGGGCGGACGCGGTGATGCTCGGCGAGCCCCTGTCGCTCTGCGACGAGGCCCCGGCCGGTGGCGCCTGGTGGCACTCGGCGGCCAGCCACCCCTCCCTGCCCCGGGGTGCCTTCGAGACCGCCGGTGGTTCCATCGGCTCGATGGAACGTCTCCTCTTCGGCCCGGCCGACGAGCCCGACGGCCAACTCAACCTCTTCGGCGGCCTCCGCCGAGCCATGGCCAAGTGCGGCTACCGCGACCTCAAGGAATTCCAAAAAGTAGGCCTGGTCCTGGACCGCTAAACCCCACCCCACCCCCCCGCGCCCTCCCCGCGCCCCGTCGATCATGCACTTCTGGTCGCCGGTTCGTGGTGGTTCGTGGTGGTTCGCCGTGACCGTAAGTGCATGATCGGCGCGGCTGGCGGCGGTAGGCTCGGCGAGTGACCGGGGTGAATCGGGTGGTTGGGCGGGGGGTGCGGACGGCGGCGGCTGCGGTGATGGCTGCCGTTGTCCTGGTCGGTTGCACCGGGGACAGTGACGACGGGTTCCGGCCGGGCAGTGTGGACCTGGCCGATCCGTACGCGCCGGGCAGCGGCAACGGCGGCTACGACGTGGAGCACTACCGGCTGAAGGTGCGCTACGACCCGGCCGAGGACCGACTGACCGGGGTGGCCGTCGTCACGGCGACCGCCACCCAGAACCTGTCCCGGTTCAACCTGGACCTGACCGGTCTTCAGGCCGACAAGGTCACTGTGGACGGTGACCCGGCCGAGCACCGGCAGGACGACGGGGAGTTGATCGTCACCCCGAGCCGGAAGCTGAAGAACCTCGGCCGCTTCACCGTCGAGGTGGGCTACGCCGGGGTACCCCAGGCGGTCACGGACGGGGTGCTGGGCGGCAGCGGCTTCCACCACACCGACGACGGGGCGATCGCCCTGGGACAGCCGCACTCGGCGGCGACCTGGTTTCCGGTCAACGACCACCCCTCCGACAAGGCGACCTACGACATCGAGGTGACCGTTCCCCAGGGGCTGGCCGCGCTGAGCAACGGGGTACCGGGGGAGCGGACCACGGCCGACGGGTGGACGACCTGGCGCTGGGCGGAACGGTCACCGATGGCCAGCTACCTGACCACTCTGGTGATCGGCGACTACCGGCTGAATGTCGCCACCCACGACGGCAAGCCGATGGTCACCGCCGTACCCGCCGCTGTGCCGGCCACCGGTCCGCAGGCCCGGACCCTGTCGCGTACCGGGGAGATCGCCGACTTCCTGGCCGGTCTCTTCGGGCCGTACCCCTTCGAGTCGTACGGCGGGGTGGCGGTGGCCGACCCGAGGATCGGGTACGCGCTGGAGACCCAGTCCCGGCCGGTCTACGGGCCGGGCTTCTTCCGCAGCGGCCAACCCAACTACACCGTGGTCGTCCACGAGGTGGCCCACCAGTGGTTCGGCAACAGCGTGGCCCTGAACCGGTGGAGCGACATCTGGCTCAACGAGGGCTTCGCCAGCTACGCCGAGTGGCTCTGGACCGAACACGACGGCGGGCCCAGCGCCCAGCGCACCTTCGAGCAGCAGTACGAATGGACGAACTGGTCCCAACCGGCCCTGGATCCCGGCCTGGACCAGATGTTCAGCACCGCCGTCTACCGGCGGGGTCCGGTGGTCGTGCACGCGCTTCGACGTACCGTCGGTGACGAGGTCTTCTTCCAGATCCTGCGGACCTGGACCAGTGAGCGGCGGGACCGCACCGCCACCACTCAGGACTTCATCGCCCTGGCCGAGCGGATCTCCGGGCGTCAGTTGGGCTCGTTCTTCGACGCCTGGCTGTCCGGAACCACCCCACCGCCACTGCCCTGACCCGCCGCCCCGCCCTGACCGGCTATCGGGGCACCACCAGCTTCGGGTGCTCGGCGAGGAACTCGTCGACCCGGCCGGCCCGCAACTCGGTGAGGAATCGACGGCCGGTAGCGGTCAGTTCCTCGCCCCGGTAGGCGTTGCCCCGACCGACCGCCGCCCCGGGCAGGGTGACCAGGGTCAGCGCCTCGGGAGACAACCCACCCAGGGCGTACGCGAACTCCACGATCCGCCGCCCCCCGACATAGAGCAGCATCTCGCCGAGGGCCGTCACCACCTGTTCGACCTGCTCCGGTTGCCGGGCCAGGTCGGTGTCGAGGATCTTGCCGACCAGCGACCGGATCAACTGCTGCTGGTGGCGTTGCCGGGTGTAGTCGCCACCGGGCAGGTAACGCTGGCGGGCGTAGTCCAGCGCCTGCCAGCCGTTGAGGTGCCGGTCCCCGGGCTCGTAGACCATCCGCGGCCCCACGTACCCGCCCACCCCGGGGCCGGGGGAGCGGTGCTTGCCGTCCGGCTGACGATGCCGCGAGACCACCCGCTGCTCGACGGTGATGTCGACCCCGCCGAGGCTGTCCACCAACTCGTCGAACCCGCCGAAGGTGAGCACCGCCCCGGCATCCAGGCGCAACCCGGTGTACTCGCTGACCACCTGGCTGAGCAACTCGTACCCCTGGGCGGGGTCGGGTTCCTTCGGCCGGTCCGGGACCCGACTGCCGTAACTCATCGCGTTGGTTAGCTTCGTCCGCCCGCCCCGGTAGCCCGCCGGCTCGAAGGCCGGGATGTCCACCACCAGGTCGCGGGGGAGGGAGAAGAGGTACGCCCGGGACAACCCCGCCGGTACGTGCAGGACTAGCACCGCGTCGGCGTGCGGCTCCCAACCCGGCACGCTGACCCGGGTGTCGATGCCGACCAGCAGCAGGTTCAGCGGACCGGTGATGTCCGCGCCCGGCGGCGGGCTCGGGCTGAGGCTGACGCTTGGCGACGTGCTCGGGCTGCCGCTCGTGGCAGCCTGTGTCGTGTGCCCGTCGTCGGAGCCCCGCGTCGACACCACACCGATCACCGTGATCACCACGATGGTGACCAGCCCGGCCAACACCAGCGTCAACCGCCTCCGGTTGCCGCCCCATACCCAGCGGGTCGAGCCACCAAAAGGTCCACTGCGAAGATTCAAGGCCGGGAACCTTTCGTCGTGGTGCTGGAGCCGGATCAGGCTAATCCGACGGAGATAGGGCCCCCGGCGAATCCCGGGGGCCCGGACGGTCACTGCACGAAGATCTTCTTGCTCACCGCGGCCTGGAAGCTGGTCCGGTCACCCGGATACCGCGCTCGCCACCAGCCGGAACGGCTCTCGGTCAGCCGGCCCTCGAACTCGTAGCCCATGCCGTCCCAGTACGACTGATCGTCGTCGCCGACGGTGACCCAATCACCAGTGCCGGTCTCGGAGAACTGGAACTCGACCGGAATGGATCCCGGTGTCATGTCTCCCGGGAACTGGACGTGCCCATGCAGGTGCACCCTACCGTCAGCCTCGCGCGAGGCGGTGAAGTCCGATATCGACGACGGCTGGAGCACGGCGATTTCCACGTCCCGCTGGCTGTAGGCCACGTACGGGTCCGGGTAACCGTCCGGCCGGTCCGGCGCTGAGTAGACGGCGCGTAGCGTCGTGCTCATATACGGCGTAGCGGTGAGCGTGTAGGTGCCGTCCGCGGCGACTGGCAGGCCGTCGAGGTGGGTGCAGTAGTCCTGGGCATCGCAGGAGAGCAGGTTGACCCGACCGGTGGAGACCGGCACCCAGCCGTCCGGGGTCTTCCACGTGGCGGTCCCGGAGACGGTGACCGACTCGCCGGCCTTCACCCTCTTGGCCGAGACCGTGGCGATCACTCTGGTCGCGCGCGGCTTGATCGTGATGGCCGGTGTGTCATAGGACGACGACAGGTGGTGCGGCTGGGCCGGGTTGTACGGGTAGTTGATGAAGATCCTGCGGCCGCTGTCGACGATCGGCAGCACTGCGGTGAACTTGCCGTCGGCGCCGGTGGTCGCCTCCTGCCAGTCGCTGTTCAACAGGGAGATGGGCGCGCCGGCCACCCGCCGGATTTCCATCGTGCCGGGTTGGCGGCCCTTGAGTACGCCGGACACGGTGACCGACCGCCTCTCGTAGGTCGCCGTGGCCGGTTTGACCGTGACCGAGTCGATGTACGTCACGACCACGTAAGCCAGACTCCCGGCGTTCGTCACCCGGGTGGTGACGCCGTTGGTGTCGGTCACCTCGACGTCGACCGGGTAGTAGCCCAGTTGGGGCAGGATGAACGGTTCCTGCGTGGCCCAGACCTGGTTCTGGTCCTCGGGCTCGCCGCGGTAGCGCCAGAACGAGTCGGTGGAGGCGATGATCTCGCCGGTGCTGCTCTTGACGTCGGCGTGGACCCTGGACACTCCGTCTGCCGACCGGATGCCGACGAGCAGTACGCCGGTGTTGCCCTCGAATTCGCTGCTCGCGTACTGAATCTGCGGGCCGGAGGCGGCCTGCGCCGCCGCCGGGACCGCGAAGACCGTAAGCGCCACCAGCGCGGCCATGACGAGCCGAGCTGTTCTCATGCTGAGCCTCCCCGTTCGAATGTCGCTCACATCGAGTGATCGCATTGTATGGACGGGCTACGACATGTATGTCCAACGCCGTGGCGCGGCCCCGGGGTTGTCTCCCGGCCCGACGAGGCCGACGCGTTTGCGCTGGAAGATCGCCTGATCCACCCCTGGCGCGCGGCCTACCCACGAGTAATGATTCCTGCATGCGGTACGACGTGGTCGTCATCGGGTCGGGCTTCGGCGGTAGCGTGGCCGCGCTTCGGCTGGCCGAGAAGGGCTACACGGTCGGGGTCCTGGAGGCGGGCCGCCGGTTCGCCGACGACGAGTTCCCGAAGACCTCCTGGCAACTGCGCAGGTTCCTGTGGGCCCCGAAACTGGGCTGCTTCGGCCTGCAACGGCTCACCCTGCTGCGGGCGGCCGACCGCCGCGCCGGGGGCGGGGTGCTGGTGCTGTCCGGGTCCGGGGTCGGCGGCGGTTCGCTGGTGTACGCCAACACCCTGTACGAACCCCTGGACGCCTTCTACGACGACCCCCAGTGGCGGGACATCACCGACTGGCGGGCCGAACTGGCCCCGCACTTCGCGCAGGCTAAACGGATGCTCGGGGTCACCACGTACCCCTTCGTCACCCCCGCGGACCGGGCGATGCGGCGGGTGGCCGACCGGATGGGGGTGGGGGACACCTTCCACCCCACCCCGGTCGGGGTGTACATCGGACGGCCCGGGGAGCGGGTCGCCGACCCCTACTTCGGGGGTGCCGGGCCGGAGCGTACCGGCTGCACCAACTGTGGTGGCTGCATGACCGGCTGCCGGTACGGTGCGAAGAACACCCTGGTCAAGAACTACCTGTGGCTGGCCGAACGGCTCGGGGTCCAGGTGCACCCGCTGACCACGGTGACCGCCGTGCGCCCTTCCGGCGACGGGTACGCGGTGCACACCGAACGCACCGGCGCCTGGCTGCGCAACCGTCGGCAAGTGATCCACGCCGACCAGGTGATCTTCGCCGCCGGTGCCCTGGGCACCCAACGCCTGCTGCACGAGATGCGGGAGCGGGGCGCCCTGCCCCGGCTGTCGCCTCGGCTGGGGGAGTTGACCCGTACCAACTCGGAGGCCATCCTCGGCGCCTCGGTGTCCCAACGCCAGGCCCGCGCCAGCGGAGTCGACTACACCGAGGGGGTGGCCATCACCAGCTCCTTCCACCCCGACCCACAGACCCACATCGAGCCGGTCCGCTACGGCCGGGGCTCCAACGCGATGGGCCTGCTCCAGTCCCTGCTGGTCGACGGCGGGCCACACCGGGTACGCCGCTGGCTGGGTCAACTGCTGCGGCACCCCGGGCAGACCGCCCGGACCCTGTCGGTGCGGAACTGGTCCACCCGTACGGTGATCGCCCTGGTGATGCAGTCGGCCGACAACTCACTGACCACCCGGCTGCGGCGCGGCCTGTGGGGTCCCCGCCTGGTCGCCGCCCCCGGCCACGGCGAGCCCAACCCGACCTGGATCCCGGTCGGCAACCGGGCGGCCCGACTGCTGGCCGAGGAGATCGGGGGTACCCCCGGCGGTGCGCTTACCGAGCCCTTCGACATCCCGATGACCGCCCACATCCTCGGCGGGGCGGTGATCGGCGCGACCCCCCAGGAGGGGGTCATCGACCCGTACCACCGGGTCTACGGCCACCCCGGCCTGCATGTCGTCGACGGCGCCGCCGTCTCCGCCAACCTGGGCGTCAACCCCTCCCTCACCATCACCGCCCAGGCCGAACGCGCCATGTCCCTCTGGCCCCCCAAGAACACCCCCGACCGCCGCCCCCCACTAGGCACCCCCTACCGCCCCTTACCCCCCACCCCCTGACCCCCGCACCCTCCCGCGCCCCTTGATCTCCGCGCAGATCTTGCACTTTTGGTCGCTGATACGCGGCTTATACACCTTTCGCCCCGACGAAAAGTGCAAGATCGGCGGGGCGAGGGCGGGGCGGGGAGCGGGTGAGGGCGGGGAGTGAGCGGGAGGTGGGGTGGGGGTGGGGGAGGGGGTGACGGTGGGTAGGCTTGCTGCACATGAGCCTGCCGCGTCCTGTCCTGGTGGTCGACTTCGGTGCCCAGTACGCCCAGCTGATCGCCCGTCGGGTGCGTGAGGCCAAGGTCTACTCCGAGATCGTGCCGCACTCCATGCCGGTGGCCGAGATGCTGGCCAAGGACCCGGCCGCGATCATCCTGTCCGGCGGCCCGGCCAGCGTCTACGCGCCCGAGGCCCCGCAGGTCGACAGCGGGCTGTTCACGGCGGGGGTGCCGGTCTTCGGCATCTGCTACGGCTTCCAGGCGATGGCCCGGGCCCTGGGCGGCACGGTGGCGCGCACCGGCAACCGGGAGTACGGCGGCACCCCGCTGCGTCCCCGCCTGCTCGACCCGGGGGTGCTGCTCCGCGACCTGCCGGCCGACCTGCCGGTCTGGATGAGCCACGGCGACTGTGTCACCGAGGCCCCGGAGGGCTTCACGGTGACCGCCGAGTCCGCCGGTGCGCCGGTCGCCGCCTTCGAGGATCTGGCCGGGCGTCGGGCCGGTGTGCAGTTCCACCCCGAGGTGGGGCACACCGCGTACGGGCAGGAGATGCTGACCCGCTTCCTGTACGAGATCGCCGGGATCGAGCCCACCTGGACCCCGGAGAACATCATCGACGAGCAGGTGGCCCGGATCCGCGCCCAGGTCGGTGACAAGGAGGTCATCTGCGGCCTCAGCGGCGGGGTGGACTCCGCGGTCGCCGCCGCCCTGGTGCACCGGGCCGTCGGCGACCAGCTCACCTGCGTCTTCGTCGACCACGGTCTGCTGCGGGCCGGTGAGGCCGAGCAGGTGGAGAAGGACTACGTGGCGGCCACCGGCATCAAGCTGAAGGTGGTCGACGCGGCCGACCGGTTCCTCGGCGCACTGGCCGGGGTGACCGACCCGGAGCAGAAGCGCAAGATCATCGGCCGGGAGTTCATCCGGGTCTTCGAGGCCGCCGCCCGGGAGATCGCCTCGCACGGTGACGTCGAGTTCCTGGTGCAGGGCACCCTCTACCCGGACGTGGTCGAGTCCGGCGGGGGCACCGGCACCGCCAACATCAAGAGCCACCACAACGTCGGCGGGCTGCCGGAGGACCTGAAGTTCGCCCTGGTAGAGCCGCTGCGCACGCTGTTCAAGGACGAGGTCCGTGCCCTCGGTCTGCAACTCGGCCTGCCCGAGGCGATGGTCTGGCGGCACCCCTTCCCGGGCCCCGGCCTGGCCATCCGGATCATCGGCGCGGTCGACCAGGAGCGCCTGGACGTGCTACGCCGGGCCGACTTCATCGCCCGGCAGGAGCTGAGCGCCGCCGGCCTGGACCGGGACGTGTGGCAGTTCCCGGTGGTGCTGCTGGCCGATGTCCGCAGTGTGGGGGTGCAGGGCGACGGGCGTACCTACGGTCACCCCGTGGTGCTGCGTCCGGTCTCCAGCGAGGACGCCATGACGGCGGACTGGTCCCGGCTGCCCTACGACGTCATCGCCCGGATCTCCACCCGGATCACCAACGAGGTAGCCGAGGTGAACCGGGTGGTCCTGGACGTGACCAGCAAGCCGCCGGGCACCATCGAGTGGGAGTGAGGCCGGCTCACACCGGCGGCTGAGGCGCGCTCCGCGGCTGCGGCTCCGGCGTCACCGGCCCGGACTGCGGCGCCGGTGCGCCGGGGGCGGGGAAGGGCCACGCCGGGTGCGGACCCGCCGGTCCGGCAGGGTGCGGCGGGCCACCGGCTGGACCCTGGGGCGCGGGGCCCGCCAGGTACGGCCAGGCCGGCGCGCTGACCGGCTCCTCCGGCATCAGGAACCACATGATCGGGTACGTCAGGGCGGCGATCCCGCCGGTGAGCAGGGTGGCGACCGCGAAGACGACCCGGACCAGGTTCGGGTCGACCGCGAAGTAGCGGCCTAGGCCGCTGGCCACCCCGGCGACCATCCGGTCGGTCTTCGGGCGGCGGAGTTGCTTGTACGGGGCCTGGGGTGTGGAAGTCATGCCTCCACGGTCCCCGCCTCGGGGCGCATCGACCTCGGTGACCGCCCGGATCAATACCCTGACTTGCCCCTCAGGGGTAAGTAATCAGTCAGGAATCCGACTCTTTTCCGCAGCCTTAACGGGCCGGAGGGAGAATTTCCCCCCGTGACCACCATGCTGGAGCCGCTTCGCAGGATCGCGGCATATGCAGTCTGTACTGATTCGGTAGACCGAGTGTTGCTGGTCCGTGCTTCCGAGCGCTCCGGCACACCTGGTACGTGGTCCCTGCCCGGCGGGGCGGTCGACCACGGCGAGGATCCCAAGCACACCGTCGTGCGCGAGACCGCCGCCGAGACCGGTCTGTCGGTCTCCGTCGCCGGCCTTCACGACGTCCTCGCCGACATGCGGGCGCTGCCCGAACGCGGCATCACCATCCACACCGACCGGCTGGTCTACCAGGTCTCGGTCCGGGGTGGTTCGCTGACCGACCGGGTCGACCGGCCGACCGATCTGGCCCGCTGGTTCACCCGCGAGGAGGCCAGGCAGCTGCCCCTGCGCTCGTTCACCGCCCGGGCCCTGGGGTTGCCGACCTCCTCGGCGGACATCGTGCCCGACGAGCCGCCGGAGTTCCCCTCCTTCTACGCCGTACCGGGCCCGGACGGTCTGCACCGGGCGCAGCGCTTCGCCGCGTACGCGGTGGTCACCGATCCGGACGACCGGGTGCTGCTGACCCGGGTCTCGGACGGCTACCCGGGCGCGGGTTGCTGGCATCTGCCGGGGGGCGGCACGGACTACGGCGAGCAGCCGGGTGCCGCCCTGATCCGGGAACTGGTCGAGGAGACCGGGCAGACCGGGCGCCTGGTCGGGCTGCTGGGGGTGGCCAGTCACCGGGACGCGGCTTCCCTGGGCCCGGAGGGCTACCCGATCGACTGGCACGGGGTACGCGCCTTCTACCGGGTGGTCGTCGACAAGCCGGCGCCCCCCACGGTCGCCGACGTCGGCGGCTCCACCTGTGAGGCTCGCTGGTTCGCCCGCGAGGAACTCGGTGCCCTGCCCACCGACCGTCTCACCGAGGTGACCGCGGAAGCCGTCCAGGCCGCCCGCCTGACCTGACCCGACCCACCACTCCCCGCCCGGCCCACACGATCATGAAGTTATTGTCGGGGCACGTCACGACGGGTGACGGCAGATGACCGACGACGGCCGGGCGGCCGGAGGTGGTCGTGCGGGCGGGGGTCGGTGTGGAGCAGATGCGGCGGGTGGGGGCGTACGGCGTGCTGCGCGACCCCGAGGGGCGGGTGCTGCTGGTCCGGGGCTCTGAGCGGGCCGACTTCCCAGGCGTGTGGTCGCTGCCGGGCGGTGGGCTGGAGCATGCCGAGCACCCGGCGCAGGCGGTACTGCGCGAGGTGGCCGAGGAGACCGGACTGGCCGTCGAGGTGGCCGGGTTGCGGGCGGTGGTCGCCGACGTGGTGCCGTACCCCGACCTGGGGGTCGCCCTGCACACCGATCGGGTGCTGTTCGAGCTGACGGCCGTGGGTGGCACGCTGCGCGCCGAACGGGACGGCACTACCGATCTGGCGCGCTGGTTGACGCCGCAGGAGGCGGCCGGGTTGCCGCTGCTGCCGTTCACCGCCGAGGCGCTGGCCCTGCCGGTCGTACCCCTGCCCTCCGGGGCGCTGCGTCGACGGGAGCCCTTCGCCGCACCCCAGGCCGCCCGACGGCAGCGCTTCGGGGCGTACGGGTTGGTGACCGACCCGGCCGGGCGGGTGCTGCTGGCGTTGATCGCGGAGGGCTATCCGGGGGCCGGACAGTGGCACCTGCCCGGCGGCGGTACGGATCATGGTGAGCAGCCGGTGAGCGCCCTGCTACGGGAACTGGTGGAGGAATCGGGCCAACTGGGTCGGGTGAGCGAGCTCATCGGGGTGGACAATCTGCACAATCCCGCTGCTCTGGGCCCAGAGGGATACCCGATCGACTGGCATGGCATCCGGGTCGTCTACCGGGTGCAGGTCGACCGCCCGACCGAGCCGGCGGTGACCGAGCTGGCCGGTGGCTCCACCGCCCGCGCCGCCTGGTTCACCCCTTCCCAGCTGCGTGAACTCCCCCTCACGGAGATCGCCGCCGAGGCGCTGAGGGCCGCGCGATGAGTCTCGCGGCCGGGCCCCCGGCGCCCGCTCGGAAGCCCTGGATGACGATCTCCGGTACAGTCGGAGGAAGGGCTGAGGAAGGAAAACGGGCGATGAAGCCCTAGATAGGAACAACTGCCTGGTTCGCGCGGTTGGGGGAGATATGAGCGCGACCGGCAGCTATCGCCAATCCCCACTCGCCTATGCGATGGTGTACTCCGCAAAATGGGCTGCCGGGCCAGAAAGGTCCGGCACGAGACAGCCGGACACCCGCCCCGTACGGGCGGCCAGCTGATCCGGTGATGGAGGAAGCGTGCCGAGAGCCCCATGGCGCCGGCGTCGTACTACTGACAGCCCGCGTCCCGCAGGGCGAAACTGGACGGGCCCCCTGCGTCGCAGCGGTAGCCTGGCCCGTCAGGTCCTGCTGGTCCGCGTCGGCCGCCGCGATGGCGAGCTGCACGGCGCGGCCGATGTTCTGCCCGAGCCCCGGTATTCGGACCGTCCCCGCCGTCGTTACGGCCTGAAGCGGTTCCACCGGACCCGGATCGAAGCGATCGCCCCGGCCGCCCCGGTCGAGACCCTGACAGGGGGCGAGGCGACAACCGTCCCGGGCGCGCTGCTGCCCGGTGAGCGGACAATGGCGCGTCGGGTGAAGTTCGCCCTGGTCAACGCCTGCACCCTGGCCAGCCTGGTGCTGGGCATCAACGCGATCTTCGTCGCCATGGGCGGGAACGTACGACTCGCCGCCCTGCTGCTCATCGCTTGTGTCGCCTTCGACGGCCTGGACGGGGCCCTGGCCCGCAAGCTCGGCGTCTCCAGCCCCTTCGGCGCCCAGATGGACTCGCTGGCCGACATGTGCTCCTTCGGCCTGGCCGCGCCCGTCGTGGTCTACGCCTCGCTGGCCGGTGAGGTGCCGACCGCGGCCGCCGGAGTGGCCGCCGCCCTCGTCGCGGCCTGCGCGGCGATCCGGCTGGCTTGGTTCAACGTCTCGCCCCAGGACGGCCGCTTCTTCAGCGGGGTACCCACCACGATGGCGGCGGCAGTGCTCGCCCTGATGGTGGTGATCGGCCTGCCGGTGCCCGGCGCGGTGCAGATCGCCGGGGTGGCCCTGCTCGCCTTCACCATGGTCAGCAGCTTCCCGTACGCCAAGCTCGCCCGGCTGGTCAAACTGCCGCCGTGGGTCTGGCTGGCTCCGGTGATCGGTGCCCTGATCGACGTCCGGCTGACCTTCGGCCTGATCGTGATCGGCTACCTGATCAGCGGGCCGGTGCTCTGGCTGCACCAGCGTCGCACCATCTGATCTCCGTACCGACGAAAAGGGCGCCGCGGTCGACCGCGGCGCCCTTTCTCGTCTCTCCGATCAGCGCCAGCGGGCGATGACGGTGGATCCGCCGACCACCTTGTCGCCGGGCCCGACCACCGGGTCCGCGGCCTCCACCGGCAGGTAGACGTCCGTACGGGAGCCGAACCGGATCAGCCCGAAACGCTCACCCCGCGCCAGCAGGGTGCCCACCGGTGCCCGCTGCACGATCCGCCGGGCGATCAGACCGGTCCGCTGCGCCACCACGACTGGGCCGTGCACGGTGTCCAGCACGGTGTACGCGGCCACGTTGTGCTCCGCGTCCGGCTTCATCGCGTTGACGAAGCCCCCGTCGGCGACGAAGTAGTCCACCACCTTGCCGGCCACCGGGGAGCGGTTGACATGCACGTCGAGCACGGACAGGAAGACCGCGATCCGCAGGAACTCGCCGTCGCCGAAGCGTTCGTCGTGCAGCCGCTGCACCGACAGGACCTTGCCGTCGGCCGCGGCCACCACCGCCGAGGGGTCCTCCGGCACCTCCCGCTCCGGGTCCCGGAAGAAGGCGGCCACCGGCGCGGCGGCGAGCGCGGGAACCAGCCAGAGCTTGGACTTCGGCCGAGTCAGCCGGGTGACGGCGGCCAGACCCAGGGCGATGCCGGCGGCGGCCACCCCGTTGGAGTCGATGTGCATGCCCCGGGTCAGCGGCACGCTCGACGGGCGGTAGGCGGGGGCGAGCCGCTCCGCCGCGGCGGAGTCCGCCGGGGTGAACCGGAGTCGGTAGACCCGTACCGGCTCCGCATTGCGCAGCACCAGGTCGACCCCGACGCCGTGCAGCGCACCCTGGCGCTCCATCTCGGTGGCCGCACCGGCGGTCCGCCCGACCGCGGTCGCCACGCTGAGCACCGCCCCGTCGGTCAGGTGCTTGGTCAGGCTCTCGATGGTGGCGCGGGCCTCTTCGGCCGTGCCGGCCAAGGCCTCTCCGGCCACCACCACCGCGGCCGGTTCGGCCTCGGCCAGGCTGTCCACCACCCGGACCCGGTCGGCTACCCAACGCCCCTGGGCGGTGACGTGCTCACGCAGCGCCGCGGGGCTGACCGACTCGGCCGGCACCACGGTCAGGGTGTCGCCAGGCAGCAGGGCTTCAATGGCCGCGGCCAGCACCGCGGACTCCGGCGCCGCACCTACCAGCAGTGCGGCCTTGGGGTCGTTGATCCGGGCTAGCTCGGCGACGAGGGTGCGGGCGGCACGCTCGCCGAGGCGGACCGGGCCGGACCGGCCGGCGGCACGCACGCCGGGGAACTGGGTCATCTGCAACGGGCTCCTGACGGGATAGAGACGACTGACGCGAGATCACCGCCCGGCGGCACGATCGGCCCGGCCGCGAGCGGCCCGCGCGAACCGGTGACCCGCGCGGGATGCCCCGCGACGTGGGCCGGCCGGAAGGCGGGAGCACACCGGCCAGCATAGGCGGCGTGGCGCCGCTGCCGCATGGTCAGGCAGCCGGGCCTCGCCGCTGTGGCGCGGGTGGCTCCTCGCCGATCAGATCGAGGGTGCGGTCCTCCCCGGTCAGCAGGGTCCGATCCTCCTCGGTCAGGTTCAGGGTGTGGTCCTCCTCGCCGCGCAGATCCGGATCGGCCGCCGCCGGCGGCCCCCCGTACCCCTCGGCCGCCGGGCCGGGCTGCTCGGGTTGGCCGGGTTGCTCCGGTTGGTCGGCCTGCTTGGTGGAGCGCAGGGCACCGAGCAGACCCAGCAGGCCGATCAGGATCAGCCCGCCGGCCAGGAACCAGCCCACCGGCGGCAGGACGAGGCCGAGCACCTGGGCGAGCAGCCACCACGCGGCGAGCGCCAGGAAGAGCAGCCCGAAGACGAACGACACCAGGTCGGTACGGTGTGCCCTCATCGGGTCACCTCCATGTGTCCGGCGTTGACGTGCAGGTTGAGGCGGAGCTTGCCGCCGCCCGGTCCGTCCGGACCCAGGTCGACGACCTCCCGGCGCTGGTCGTCCCTGGACCAGCCGCGTTGGTCACCGAGGATGTCCGCGTCACCGGCGGTGACCTCGGTCACCGCGGTCACGTCCACGTTCGGGGGCAGCAGCACGGTGGCCTGACCGAAGTTGATGACCACGGTGATCTCGGTCTCCCGCTTGTCGAAATCCACCGCCCGCAGGTCCAGCACGGCGTCGGAGAAGCTCTGCTCGTACCGCAGGGCCAGGTCGTCGTGGCTGGCCGGGGCCCAGACGACCGAGTCGCCGAGACCATTGGCCCGCTCGTACGACTCCGCGATGGTGGCCACCCCAAGGGCGGCTGCGGTCACCAGACCCAGGGCGATCAGCCAGCGGGCCCGGCCGAACCAGGCACCCACGAGCAGGCCCAGGCCGATCACGGTGAGCGCCGCCGCGAAGTAGGCCGAGGCGCCGATCCGGAAGATGTCCAGCAGATCGAGTACGCCCACCAGACCCAGCGCCACGAAGATCAGCGAGAAGGTCACCGCGCCGAGGGCGGAGCGTTCCCGAGGCTTCTTCGGTGGCTTGGGCCTCGGCTGCGGGGGAGGTGGGGGCATGGTCCGCGTCGCGTACGGGCCGTGCGGGGCGAAGGGGGGACGGTACGTCGGCGGCGGGGTCACCGCGGGCTGGGTCAGCGGGTTGCTCGCCGTCGACCAGGGGGGCGCGGGGGAGGGATGCACGGCGGGTTCTTCCGGTCGTGGGGCGGGGGGGACCGTCGCGTACTGCGGGTAGGCGGTGGTCTGCGGGCTGCCGGCGTACGGCGGCGGGTAGGGGTTCGGGGTGGGGTGGCTGACCGGCGGGGTGAAGGCCGGTGGCGGATTCGGGGGGGTGGTCGAGGGGCCCGGTGCGGGCTGCCGCTGCTGTTGCTGACGGTTGAGCAGCAACGCCCCACCGACCAGGATGGCCGCGCCGAGCAGCACCGCCCGGAACGCGTCCGTGACGATGTAGCCGAAGGCCACCGCGACCAGGATGCTGAGCACGATCACGGTGACCGGGGACATGCTGGATCTGCCCCGGCCCAGCATCGACTCGACCGGGGAGGCGGTGTCCCCCTCGCCTGGGATGATCAACCAGGCGGCTACGTAGACCAGGATTCCGACGCCACCGAAGAAGCCGAGCACCGCCAGCAGCACCCGCCAGAGCACCGGATCGGTGTTGGTGGCTCGGCCGATGGCCGCGCAGACCCCGGCCAGGTACCGGCCGTCGCGGGGACGGACCAGCCCGTACCGGGAGGTGAAGCCGGCCCCTCCGAAGGGCCCGCCGGCACCACCCGCGGGAGGGGGCGCGCTGGCGGTCGGCCCGCCCCAGCCGCCACCGGGAGGCGGGACGGCGGTGGGGTCGTGCGGGGGACCGCCCCAGCGGCCGCCGGGCGGTGGGACGGTGCTCGGGTCGTACGGTGGCGGGCTGGTCGGCCCGGGCCCGGCGGAGGGTGCGGGCGAAAGGGGTGCGGTCGGGGCCTCGGAGGCCGTGGTGGGCATCCGCTGGGTGCCCGGCGCTGCCGTGTCGTCCCCGGCCGAGCCCGGCGATGCGGGCGCGGCCGAGGATGCGGACGGGGTCGGCGAGGTCGCCTCGGCTTCCGTCGGCTCCGGTCGGTGCGGCTGCGCAGGGTCGTCGGTCATATCTCGATCCTGCGACGCCGGGGGCCCGAGCGCCTCAGGAGGCGACCCTGACCCCACCCTGAGATCCGACGCCACCCAATCTCCGGGGCCTCCCCGTGGTCGGCCGGCCGTTCTGCATGTGACGATCAACCTGGGCCGGAGCCCGACCGCATCCGGCAAAGATCCTGCCCAGGGAGCCCGTGATCAGTGCCGTGAGTCAGCCACCCCGCCTCTACCGCGCCCCGGAGAACCGGATGGCCGCCGGGGTGGCCGCCGGCATCGCCGAGCACCTCGGGGTCCCGGTGCTGCGGGTCCGGATCGCCTTCATGGTGCTGCTAGGGCTCAGCGGTCTGGGTCTGCTGCTGTACGCCGCCTTCTGGGCCGTGGTCCCGCTGCGCCCCGGTGACACCGCGGCGCCACCCCGTCGAGACATCGCCCAACTGTTGCCGTTCGTGGCGATCGGGCTCGGGGTCCTGCTGATCCAGGTGATGGTCTTCGACTCGGTGGGCGCGGCCGGTACGGCGGGCTGGCTGGTGGCGATCATCGCGGTCGGCGCCGGGGTGATCTGGCACCAGTCCGGGCCGGAGCGGCGGCGCCAGTGGGGCGACTCGATGCCGGTGCCCTGGCTCAGCGCGGTGGTGGAGGAGAGCGACCGGCGGGCCTTCGTGCTGCGCTTCGTCGGCGGCGGGGTGCTGGTGGCGGTCGGCATCATCGGGGTCGCCGCGGTGTACTCCCCGGCGCAGAACATGGACGCGGTCGTCAACGGGGTCATCTTCGCGCTGGTCGGGCTGGCCGGGGTGGGAGTGGTGGCCGCCCCGGTGCTCTGGCGGACCTGGAACCAGCTCCGCTCGGAGCGGGAGGGGCGCATCCGTGAGCAGGAGCGGGCCGAGTTGGCGGCCATGGTGCACGACCAGGTGCTGCACACCCTGGCGTTGATCCAGCGCAACGCCAGCGACGTCAAGATGGTGCAGCGCCTGGCCCGGGGCCAGGAGCGATCCCTGCGCAACTGGCTCTACAAGCCCACCGGATCACCGACGGAGCGGTTCGCGGCCGCCCTGGAGCAGGCGGCGGCCGAGGTCGAGGACACCTTCGCGATCACCGTCGAGGCGGTGGTGGTCGGCGACCGGGAGACCGACGAGCGGGTCGGCGCGCTGGTCGCCGCCGCCCGCGAGGCCCTGGTGAACGCCGCCCGGCACGCCGGGGTGCAGACCGTCTCGCTGTACGCCGAGGTGGAACCCGACCAGGTCAGCGTCTTCGTTCGGGACCGGGGTGCCGGGTTCGATCCGGATACCGTGGAGGATCACCGGCACGGGGTCCGAGGTTCCATCATCGGACGGATGAAGCGGCACGGCGGCCGGGCGGAGATCCGCTCCCGGCCTGGGGAGGGGACCGAGGTCCGGCTGATCTTGCCGATCACCCGGGAGTCGGCCACTGCGGAGAGGACCAGATGATGGCTGAGCAGTCGAGGCAACCGGCCGAGGCGGCCGAGGCCCGCCCTGAGCGGCTGCGGGTGTTCCTGGTCGACGACCACGCGATGTTCCGGGCCGGCGTACGCGCCGAGCTGGGCGCGCACGTGGAGGTGGTCGGCGAGGCGAGCACGGTGGCCGAGGCGGTCAGCCGGATCGCCGCCACCGGACCCGATGTCGTGCTGCTGGACGTACACATGCCCGACGGTGGGGGCCGGGCGGTGCTGGAGGCGATGCGGCGCAGCCATCCCCAGGTGCGGTTCCTGGCGCTGAGCGTCTCCGATGCCGCCGAGGACGTGATCGGGCTGATCCGGGCCGGTGCCCGGGGCTACGTGACCAAGACCATCTCCCCGGACGAGCTGGCCGCGGCGATCCGCCGGGTGGCCGACGGGGACGCGGTGTTCAGCCCACGGCTGGCCGGCTTCGTGCTGGACGCCTTCGCCGCCCGCCCGGACGCCCCGGTCGCGGACCCCGAACTGGACCAGCTGACCAACCGCGAGCGCGAGGTGTTGCGACTGCTGGCCCGGGGGTACGCGTACAAGGAGATCGCCCGGGAGCTCTTCATCTCGATCAAGACGGTGGAGACCCATGTCTCCAACGTGTTGCGCAAGCTCCAGATGTCCAACCGGTACGAGTTGTCCCGATGGGCGGCGGACCGCCGACTGGTCTAACCGATCGTCGGGGTCGGCGAATCGATCACCCGGATGATCAACGTGTCTGCACGTCTGGAACTCGACTCCTACTTTCGGGTAGCATCTGGCTACGAGTGGCCGGATTCACGTTCTGATTTCTCGCCGTCACAGAGATCATCAACGCCCCTCTGCCAATCGTCCATTCGGGCGTGAAAACCCGTTGACGGGCAGGTCATACCATGCATCCGGGGTGGCGCGAATTCGACTCCAGGTGGATGTCGGCACCGTCCCGGGCGGGTATCGGGTTGATAACACGCCTTCCGGCTTGGGCGCATCGGGTGTCACAGTGGCAGGCACCTCACAACCCCCTCGTGAGCCGAGCGCCCTGAGGAGGCACTCCCATGCGCGGGAAATTCCTGAAGGTGGCGGTCGCGGCGACCGCCACCGCCATGTTGGCTACCGCCTGCGGCGGCAGTAGCGACAACGACAACGACAACGCCGGCTCGACCGGCGGCACGTTGCGCGTCTACAACGCGGAGCCGGCGTTCCTGACGCCCTCCGGTGGTGACGACGAGCCGTCGCTGTATGTGATCCGTTCGCTTTTCCGCGGTCTGGTGAAGTACAACGCCCAGACCTCCGCGGTCGAGATGGACCTGGCCGAGTCGGTCGAGTCGGATGACCAGAAGCTCTGGACCATCAAGATCAAGAGCGGCTACACCTTCGACAACGGCGAGCCGGTCAACGCCGACGCCTTCATCCGTTCCTGGAACTTCGCGGCCTACAGCCCGAACACCCAGAACAACGGCTACTTCATGAAGCGCATCGCCGGGATCAAGGACGTCCAGTCCGTGGACCCGGACGGCGACGGCCCGCAGAAGGCCCCGGAGCCGAAGGCCAAGGAGCTCTCCGGCCTCAAGAAGGTCGACGACCTGACCTTCACCGTCGAGCTGGAGGCCCCGTTCTCCGGCTTCCCGACCACCATCGGCTACCCGGGCTTCTTCCCGATGGCCGAGGCGTGCGTCGCCGACATCGCGGCCTGCAACGAGAAGCCGATCGGTAACGGCCCGTACAAGATGGACGGCAACTGGCAGCACAACGTTGCGATCAACGTGGTTCGCAGCGACACCTGGAAGGGTGAGCCCGGCAAGCCGGACCGCATCGAGTACAAGATCTTCGCCGACGTCGACGCCGGTTACGCCGCCTTCCAGGCCGGCGAGCTGGACGTGATGTACACCGTGCCGCCGGCCCGTTACAAGGAGGCCAAGGCCACCTACAACGACCGCATGTACGAGCAGCCGGGTGACAGCTTCACCTACGTCGGTATGCCGCTGTACCAGGACAACTTCAAGGACAAGCGGATCCGTCAGGCGCTCTCGCTGTCGATCGACCGCCAGTCGATCATCGACGCCGTCTTCGACGGCCGGTTCACCCCGGCCACCGGCTTCGTCGCCCCGACCTTCGAGGGTGCCCGCGCCGACGTCTGCAAGTACTGCACCAAGGACGTCGAGAAGGCCAAGCAGCTGCTCGCCGAGGCTGGCGGCTGGCCGGCCGGTGAGAAGCTGATCCTGTGGGCCAACGCCGGTGCCGGTCACGACCAGTGGCTGCAGGCCGTTGGTGACCAGATCAAGGACGCCCTGGGCATCGACTACGAGCTGAAGGTCAACCTGCAGTTCGCCGAGTACCTCGAGACCGCGGACCAGAAGAAGTTCACCGGTGGATTCCGGCTCGGCTGGGGCCCGGACTACCCGTTCATGGAGACCTTCCTCTACCCGCTCTACGGCACGGGTTCGGGCAGCAACAACTCGACCTACAGCAACCCGGAGTTCGACGCCGCGATGAAGGAGGGTGACTCGGCCGACTCGATCCAGGCCGCGATCCCGTCCTACCAGAAGGCGGAGGACCTGGTCGGTGAGGACCTGCCGGTCATCCCGATGTGGTTCAACAAGGTTGGTGCCCTCTACAGCGAGAACGTCGACCAGTTCGTCTGGAACGCCGTTTCCGACGCGGACTACGCAGCGACCTCTCTGAAGTAGAACTGAGCTTCAGGCTCCTGACCCAGCCGTAATACGACGTGGCGGTAACGGTCACCTCACCAGGGTGATCGTTACCGCCACGTCAGCGCCGAGAGGAGACCCCGAGATGGGGCGCTACGTCATTCGACGGTTGCTCCAGTTCATCCCCACCGTGCTGGGCACCATGTTCCTGCTTCACTACATCACCTCGCTGGCCATCCAGTTCAGCGGGAACCCGGTCCGGGCCATGTTCGGTGACCGGACCCCCTCCCCCGCCCAGTTGGACGCGCTCACCGAGCGGCTCGGTTACGGTGACCCATGCCTGAGCCGCAAGGGTGACCCCTGCCTCTGGCGCGTGGCGGCAGACGGCAACGGCTGGCTGGGCACCAGCTACGAGCCGGGTCTTTTCTTCGACCGCCTGGGCAACATCTTCTTCCGCTTCGACTTCGGCATCAACCTGCGTCAGCGTGAGGTCACGGACCTGGTGGCCGACGCCATCCCGTTCACTCTCAAGCTGCTGGTGATCGCGATCATCTTCGAGGCGGTCGTGGGTATCGCAGCAGGTGTGCTTGCCGGTCTGCGCGGTGGCAGTTTCATCGACTACATGGTGAAGATCAGCACGGTCTTCCTCATCTCGGTGCCGATCTTCGTGCTCGGCGTGGTGGTGCGGGAATTCGTCGGGGTCAAGTTCGGCAACGTCCTGCGGGGCCAGGACTGGATTCCCGACGTGATTTCCGCGGGTGTCTTCACGCCCGGCTTCAAGGCCGACTATCCGTTCGCCAGCCTGATCATTCCCGGCATGGTGCTCGGCGCAGTCTCGCTGGCCACCACGGCCCGGCTGACCCGGACCAGCATCATGGAGAACATCCGGGCCGACTACGTCCGGACCGCCAAGGCCAAGGGCCTGGCGAACAAGCGGGTCATCGGCGTGCACACGCTGCGCAACTCGCTGATTCCGGTGATCACCTTCCTCGGCGTCGACATCGGTGCGGCGATGGCGGGTGCGGTCGTCACGGAAACGATCTTCAACGTTCCCGGCATCGGTCGACTGGTGACCTTCTCCGCCCGTACCGGCGAATCTTCAGTCGTGGTCGGTGTGGTGACCATGCTGGTGCTTGTCGTCCTGATCGCCAACCTGCTGGTCGACCTGCTGTACGCCGTGCTCGACCCGAGGATCCGCTATGAGTGACCGAACCGTGGTGACGATGCGGACCGCAGGGCATCCGACTGCCTCCGGCTGGAGCGAAACGAGGTGTGGACATGAGTGACCTGACGAGTGCGGGTGCGGCCGTCGGGGGCGCGCCGGTCGGCGGTGACGGTCCGACGACGGAGGCCACGACCGGCGGCAGCGGCAAGGAGCGCAACGCCAGCCTGTGGGCGGACGCCCGCCGGCAGTTGGTCCGCGACCCGGTTTTCGTGATCGCCTCCCTTTACATCCTCATGGTCGGCTCGATGGCCCTCTTCCCGAAGCTCTGGACCAGCCAGGATCCGCGTGCCTGCAGCACCGACCGGTCCCGCATCGGGCCTAGCTGGGAGCACCCCTTCGGGTACGACATCCTCGGTTGTGACTACTACTCGCACGCCATCTACGGCGCGTGGCCGTCGATGGTGATCGCGGTGATGGCGACCTCCGCCATCGTGATCGTCGGTGGCCTGCTCGGTCTGCTGGCCGGCTACTACGGCGGCTGGGTCGACACGATCATCTCCCGGGTGATGGACATCTTCTTCTCGCTGCCGTTCCTGCTCGGCGCGATCGTGTTCCTGACCGTGATCAAGCGGCAGAACATCTGGACCATCACCATGGTGCTGTTCCTGCTGGCCTGGCCGACAATCGCCCGGATCATCCGGGGCAGCGTGATCTCCGCGAAGGATCTGGACTACGTACACGCGGCTAAGGCCGTGGGTGCCCGCAACTCGCGGCTGATGTTCCGGCACATCCTGCCGAACGCGATCGCCCCGATGCTGGTGTACGCGACCATCGTGCTCGGCTCGTTCGTCGCCGCGGAGGCCACGCTGACCTTCCTCGGTGTCGGGCTCCAGCCGCCGGCCCAGTCGTGGGGCATCATGATCTCGGTCCACCAGGTCTACTTCCTGGAGGATCCGTGGCTGCTGCTCTTCCCCTGCGGCCTGCTGGTCGGCACGGTGCTGTCCTTCATCCTCATGGGTGACGCCCTGCGTGACGCCCTCGACCCGAAGTTCCGGTGAGGCATGAGCACTGATGTGAACGTCAAGTTGGACGCGCTGCCGGGTCTGGACCCGAACGCGCTGCCGCTGGAGGTCAAGAACCTGCAGGTGGAGTTCCGCACCCGCAACGGCATCGCCCACGCGGTCAACGGAGTGAGCTTCGACGTGCGGGCCGGCGAGACCCGGGCGATCCTCGGCGAGTCGGGCTGCGGCAAGAGCGTGACCGCTCAGGCGATCATGGGCATCCTGGACACCCCGCCCGGGTTCGTCACCGGTGGAGAGATCCTCTACCGGGGTGTCGACCTGCTGAAGCTGCCCGAGGCGCAGCGCCGCCGGGTCCGGGCCAACCGGATCGCGATGATCTTCCAGGACGCCCTCTCCGCGCTGAACCCGGTCTTCACGGTCGGGTTCCAGCTCGCCGAGCTGTTCCGTAAGCACCGGGGCATGTCCCGCCGGGACGCCAAGGCCCGCGCGGTCGAGCTGCTCGACCTGGTCAAGATCCCGGCGGCGAATCAGCGGGTGAACGACTACCCCCACCAGTTCTCCGGGGGTATGCGCCAGCGCGTGATGATCGCGATGGCGCTGGCACTCGACCCCGAGGTGCTGATCGCCGACGAGCCGACCACCGCGTTGGACGTGACCGTCCAGGCCCAGATCATGGCCCTGCTGGCCGAGCTCCAGCAGGAGCGGAACATGGCCCTGGTGCTGATCACCCACGACATGGGGGTGGTCGCCGACGTGGCGGACCGGATCTCGGTCATGTACGCCGGTCGGGTCATCGAGGAAGCCGGGGTGGACGACATCTACGCCAGCCCGGCCCACCCGTACACCAAGGGTCTGTTGGAGTCGATCCCGCGCCTGGACCTCAAGGGTCAGGAACTCAGCGCCATCAAGGGCCTGCCCCCGGCGCTGACCAACATCCCGCCGGGCTGCGCCTTCAACCCCCGCTGCCGGTACGCACAGGACGTCTGCCGCCAGGACCCGGCGCCGCCGCTGTACCAGGTGACGCCGAGCCGCACGTCGGCCTGCCACTTCTGGAAGGAGGTCAAGGGCGATGAGTGACTTCGTGCTGGAGACCCGCGACCTGGTGAAGCACTTCCCGCTGACCCAGGGGATCGTCTTCAAGAAGCAGTACGGTGCGGTTCGGGCGGTCGACGGGGTCAACCTGCAACTGCGCCGGGGGGAGACCCTCGGGGTCGTCGGCGAGTCCGGCTGCGGCAAGTCGACCCTGGCCCGGATGCTGGTCGGGTTGGAGACGCCGACCTCCGGTGACCTGTTCGTGCAGGGCCGGAACATGGCCAAGGTCGGTGCCGAGGAGCGGCGCCGGGGCCGGCGCAACATCCAACTGGTGATGCAGGACCCGTACACCTCACTGAACCCCCGGATGACCGTCGGTGACATCATCGGCGAGCCCTTCGCGGTGCACCCGGACGTGGTGCCCAAGGGGCAGCGGCGGGGCAAGGTGCAGGAGCTGCTGGAGCTGGTCGGTCTCAACCCCGACCACATCAACCGGTACCCGCACCAGTTCTCCGGCGGTCAGCGGCAGCGCATCGGCATCGCCCGGGCGCTGGCGCTCAACCCGGAGATCATCCTCTGTGACGAGCCGGTGTCGGCGCTTGACGTCTCCATCCAGGCCCAGGTGATCAACCTGCTGGAGAAGCTCCAGAACGAGCTGGGTCTGTCGTACATCTTCATCGCCCACGACCTGTCGGTGGTCCGGCACATCGCCGACCGGGTAGCGGTGATGTACCTCGGCAAGATCGTCGAGATCGGCACCGAGGACGAGATCTACGAGACGCCGACCCATCCGTACACCCAGGCGCTGCTGTCGGCGGTGCCCGTGCCGGACCCGAAGCTGCGGGGCCAGCGGGACCAGATCGTGCTGACCGGCGATGTGCCCTCCCCGGCCAACCCTCCCTCGGGTTGCCGGTTCCGGACCCGCTGCTGGAAGGCGCAGGACATCTGCGCCGAGCAGGAGCCGCTGCTGGAGGTCCGGGACAAGTCCGGCCACCCGAGCGCCTGCCACTTCGCCGAGGTACGCGACGTGGTGCACGCTACGGAGTAGCCGCATAGACGCCGCCTGCCCCGATGATCCGGATGGGACCGGCGGTAAAGGTAAGTGCCTCCTCAGTGATCCGGGGCGTCGACCGTCACCAACGGCCGGCGTCCCGGATTCCTGTCCCGGGCCCCACTGCCCACCGGCCGGCCGGTCGGAGCCGCCTGCCGGGCGGCCGGGTCAGAGTGGTCCTCGGCCGGCGCGCAGGAGCAGCAGGGCGAGCTGGGTGCCGTCGGCGCCGAGGGCGCTGTTGAAGCGCTCCAGGATCTCCTGCTCGCGGGAGAGCACCAGCCGGGTTCCGCCGGAGGCCAGTCGGGTGGCCCCCACCTCGCGGGACAGGGCGGACCGTTCCCGCCACAGCTCGATGAGGGTACGGTCGATCTCGTCGATCCGGGTCCGGATCTCGGCGATCCGGGCGGCGGCCATCGGCTCCGTGGTCCCGGTGCCCGGCTTCACCGCGTCCGTCGCCTCGGCACCGCCGGTGCCCTCGGTTACGCCGGCGCCGGCCGGGACGCCACTCTGCTCCATCACGTCTGACATCTTCGGGTACCTCTCAAGGTCTGGTGCCCGCTACCCGGATCCCGGGACGATGAAAGCCCCGGGCTCCGTGAGCCCGGGGCTTTCGTAGGTCTGATTGATCAGGCGCGACCCACGGCTGCCGGACTCCCGGTGCCGTAGTAAAAAAAGTAGCAGCGCTGATCGAACACGTCGTCGAGTATGCCCCCCGGGCCCGGGGGATGCAAGAAAACGACCGGCGCAGCCTGCGAGGATGCGGTTCACCGTGGCCCGTCCTTCACCGCCGGGCGGGGGCTGTCCGGGGGTCGGCATAGACTCGCTCTGCGATGCATCCTCTCTTCGACATCCCCGTGTCCCCGCCGGAGCAACCGCCGCGTCGGGCCGCGCCGAGCGGCCTCGACCCGTTGCAACTCGTGGCCGACCTCAACGGTCCGCAACGGGAGGCGGTGACCCACGCCGGGTCGCCGCTGCTGATCGTCGCCGGTGCCGGTTCGGGCAAGACCCGGGTGCTCACCCACCGGATCGCCTACCTGCTCGCCGCGCGGGAGGTGCACCCCGGCGAGATCATCGCGATCACCTTCACCAACAAGGCCGCCGGTGAGATGAAGGAGCGGGTGGCCGCCCTGGTCGGTCCGCGCGCCCGACTGATGTGGGTCTCCACCTTCCACTCGGCCTGTGTACGGATTCTGCGCGCCGAGCACGAGCACGCCGGCCTGAAGTCGACCTTCTCGATCTACGACGCGGACGACTCCCGTCGGTTGATGCAGATGGTCGCCCGGGAGCTGGATCTCGACCCCAAGCGCTACCCCGCCCGAGGGCTGGCCGCCCAGGTCTCCAACCTGAAGAACGAACTGGTCGACCCGGAGACCTTCGCCGCCCGGGCCTCCGGGCCCAACGAGCGGGCGCTGGCCGAGGCGTACACCCTCTATCAGCGGCGGCTGCGGGAGGCGCACGCCCTCGACTTCGACGACTTGATCATGACGACGGTGCACCTGCTCCAGTCGCACCCGCACGTCGCGGAGAGCTACCGGCGTCGGTTCCGGCACGTCCTGGTCGACGAGTACCAGGACACCAACCACGCGCAGTACGTGCTGATCAAGGAGTTGGTCTCCGGCACCGAGGGGCTGGCACCGGCCGAGCTGTGCGTGGTCGGTGACGCCGACCAGTCGATCTACGCCTTCCGGGGCGCGACCATCCGCAACATCCTGGAGTTCGAGCGCGACTTCGCCGACGCCCGCACCATCCTGCTGGAGCAGAACTACCGCTCCACCCAGACCATCCTGAACGCCGCGAACGCGGTGATCGACCGCAACACCTCCCGCAAACCCAAGCGGCTGTGGAGCGACGCCGGCCAGGGCGAGCCGATCGTGGCGTACGTCGCCGACACCGAGCACGCCGAGGCCGACTGGGTGGCCCGGGAGATCGACCGGCTGGTCGACGCCGACGAGGCCCGGCCGGGGGATGTGGCGGTCTTCTACCGCACCAACGCCCAGTCCCGGGTCTTCGAGGAGGTGTTCATCCGGGTCGGCCTGCCGTACAAGGTCGTCGGCGGGGTGCGCTTCTACGAGCGCAAGGAGGTCCGGGACGCCCTGGCCTACCTGCGCGCCGTGGTCAACGACGACGACACCGTAAGCCTGCGCCGCGTTCTCAACACCCCGCGTCGGGGCATCGGCGAGCGCGCCGAGGCGTGTGTGGAGGCGCTGGCCGCCCGCGACCGGATCTCCTTCGGTGCGGCCCTGCGTCGGGCCAAGGAGGCCCCGGGCATCTCCAGCCGGGCGGCCAACGGCATCGCCGACTTCGTGGCCCTGCTCGACTCCGCCCGGGAGTTGGCCGACGAGGGCACCCCGGAGGAGGTGCTGGAGGCGGTGCTGACCCGCTCGGGATACCTGACCGAGTTGGAGGAGAGCCTCGACCCGCAGGACGTCGGGCGGGTCGACAACCTTCAGGAACTCGTCAGCGTCGCCCGGGAGTACACCGAACGGATCGAGGCGACCGGCGAGGAGGGGGAGCGGGCCACCCTGGCCGGCTTCCTGGAGCAGGTGGCGCTGGTCGCCGACGCCGACCAGGTGCCGACCGACGATCCGGACCACCAGGGGGTGGTCACCCTGATGACCCTGCACACCGCCAAGGGCCTGGAGTTCCCGGTGGTCTTCCTCACCGGCCTGGAGGACGGGGTCTTCCCGCACCTGCGCTCCCTCGGCGACACCCGGGAGCTGGAGGAGGAGCGTCGGCTGGCGTACGTCGGCATCACCCGGGCCCGGCAGCGGCTCTACCTCTCCCGGGCGGTGACCCGGTCGGCCTGGGGGCAGCCCTCCTACAACCCCCCCTCCCGGTTCGTCGAGGAACTGCCCCCGGAACTGGTCCGCTGGGAGCGGACCGAAGGGACGTACACCTCCTGGGGTGGCGGGGGCGGCGGGGTGGGTGGCCGCTCCGAGCGCACCCCCGGCGGGCGTGGCACCTTCACCGGGGGCACCCCCCGGGCGGTGCAGTTGGCCCGCAAGCTCGGGGTGGACGGCAGCCGCCTGGCCACCGCCAGCGACCTGCCGCAGGGGCCGAAGGTCGCCGCCGGGGACCGGGTCAACCACCAGCGGTACGGGTTGGGGCGGGTGGTCACCGTGGAGGGGCACGGCCCCGGTGCCCGGGCCCAGATCGACTTCGGTGACCAGACCCTCTGGTTGGTGCTGCGGCACGCCCCGATCGACAAGCTCTGAGACTCCGCCCTCGTTGATCAACGAGGGCGACGGGAGAAGGTCGCTCGCGGTAAGCTTGCCGCATGTATTCGTGCGCCGTCTCGATGAAGCCCTGGTTCCGCCGCTGACGGCGGCAGGGTTTACCGGCTTTCTCTAAAGCGAGCTCTGCTCCGCCGTCCTGGGTGTTCCTGCCGGGCGGCGTGATCGTGCTGCCCGGCTCCATGACGAGCCGAAGAGCAGACACATGATAGTGAACGAGTTGCATTCCGCCGGCCGGCTGCCGGCAGACCACCGGGCACACGTACGGGCGGACGGCGTTCGGGTGGTGCGGGGTGGCCGGGTGGTGCTGTCCGAGGTCAGCGTCACCGTCTCGGCCCGCTCCCGGCTGGCCATCGTCGGTGAGAACGGCCGGGGCAAGACCACCTTGCTGCACGTCCTGGCCGGGACGATCACACCCGATCAGGGCACGGTGGACCGGGCCGGCACCATCGGCCTGGCCGAGCAGGCCCTCCCGGCGTACGACGGTGAGACCGTGGGCACCCTCGTCGGGGCCGCCACCCGGGAGTCCCGCCGCGCCCTGCGGGCCCTGGACCAGGCGGCGACGGCCCTGGCCGAGGGGGTCCGGGGTGCGGACGACGCCTACGCCGCCGCCCTGGACGCGGCCACAAGGCTGGACGCCTGGGACGCGGAGCGTCGGGTCGACATGGCCCTGGCCGGGCTGGACGCCTGCACCGACCGGCAGCGCCCGCTGTCGACCCTGTCGGTGGGTCAGCGCTACCGGGTTCGGCTGGCCTGCCTGCTGGGGGCCCGCTACGACCTGCTGATGCTGGACGAGCCGACGAACCATCTCGATGCCGCAAGCCTGGCGTTCCTCACCGGCCGGCTGCGCGAGCATCCGGGCGGGGTGGTGGTGGTGACGCACGACCGGGCCCTGCTGCGCGACATGGCCACGGAGTTCCTGGACCTGGACCCCAGCGAGGACGGACGACCCCGGCTGTTCGCCGGCGGGTACGCCGGTTGGCAGGAGGGGCGGCGCCGAGAACGCGAACGCTGGGAGCGGGACTACGAGGCCCAGCAGGTCGAGCATCAGCGGCTGGCCGACGCGGTGACCGAGGCCCAGCAGCGGCTGAGCACCGGTTGGCGCCCAGAGAAGGGACACGGCAAACACCAGCGCCAGTCCCGGGCCCCCGGGGTCGTACAGGCCCTGCGGCGCCGCCAGGAGGACCTCGCCGCCCACCGACTCACCGTGCCGGAGCCGCCCCTGCGGCTGCGCTGGCCCGATCTGAGCACCCGGGGTCGGTCACCTCTCCTGCGCTGTACGGAGGTCACCGTGACCGGGCGGCTGCGTACCCCGGTCACCCTGAGCCTCGACGGCGCGGACCGGCTGTTGGTGACCGGCCCCAACGGGGCGGGCAAGTCCACCCTGCTGGCGGTGCTGGCCAAGGAGCTGACCCCCTCCACCGGGGAGGTGGATCATCTGTCGCGGGCCCGGGTAGCCCTGCTGGGGCAGGAGGTGCCGGCCTGGCCGCCCACCCTCCTGGCGTACGAGCTGTACGACCGGCATGTCGGCCACCTCCAGAGCCGGGGGCGCCTCGGCGAACACGAGCGGCTGCCGCTGACCGCCACCCAGTTGCTCGACCGGGAGGCCCTTCGCACCCCGGTCGGGCGGATGTCGCAGGGGCAGCAACGCCGGTTGAACCTGGCGCTGCGGCTGGCCGAACGGCCGGATCTGCTGCTCCTCGACGAGCCCACCAATCACCTGTCCGCCCCGCTTGTCGACGAGTTGACCGCCGCCCTGCGCCAGACCTCGGCGGCGGTCGTCGTCGCCACTCACGACCGGCAGATGCTCGCCGACCTGGCGGACTGGCCCGCCCTGTCGCTGGCCGACCCAGAGGTGGTCTGACTGGTCAGCAGGCCACCTCGATGCCGCGGGCCCGCAGGAAGGGTGCGGGATCGATCTGATTCCACATCTGCCCCTGGTGCACCTCGAAGTGCAGGTGCGGGCCGGTCGAATCGCCGGTGGAGCCCTCCAGGCCGATGGTCTGCCCGGTGCTGACCTTCTCGCCCACGCTCACCCTGGTGGTGCTCAGGTGGGCGTAGTGGGTCAGGTAGCCGTTGCCGTGGTCGATGACGACGGAGATGCCGTAGCCGTCTCCGACGTCACCGGCCTTGGTGACGGTGCCGCCGAAGGCGGCGCGGACCGGGGTGCCGGCCGGCAGGGCGAAGTCGATACCGGCGTGCAGGGTGCCCCACCGGGGGCCGTAGCAGGAGGTGATGGCGGCACCCGCCATCGGAATCACCCAGCCCGAGGTCGCACTCTTGGTCGGCTTCGGCGCGGCCTTGGTGGCTTTCGGGCTGGCCTTGCTGGCCTTGGGGCTGGGCTTCGCGGTGGGGCTGGCGCTAGCGGTAGGGCTGGGCTCCGCGGTCGGGCTGGCGCTCGGAGTCGGGCTGCCGAGCGCGCTCGCCTCGACCGGTTCCCGGTCCGACCGGTCGGCTCGGGCGGCGGCCTCGGCTCGGGCGGCGGCCTCGGCTTGGGTCTGCGCGTCGAGGGAGACCGGGCTCGGGGTGGGCTGGTCGTCGCGGGTCGACACGGCGACGCCGCCGAGACCGACCAGCGCTACCGCGCCGATGACCAGGCTGCGGTTGCGCCAGCCGATCTGACGCCGGTGCCGGGCCGGAGCGTCGGGGATATTCCGGTACGGGGCGGGGTTCTCGTCCTGCACGGGCAGACCTCACTGGATCGAAGTGGCACGTGACCTCGAAATCCTGGTGTCGATCCGCCTGGCCAGGGGTACCGGGGGTTGACGGGCCGGTACGGCAGGCCCGTTGCGCTGTCCGGGTCTGTCCGCTGCCGGGGCCGACTGACCGGGTCCGTCACCCAGGGTCGATGTGGCATCGGACACAGTCGCCACTGTGGGCTGAGACACTTTCCGGTCCTGCCGGCAGAAGAAAACCGCCCGGATCGACTGATCCGGGCGGTCAACGGGCCTTACTGATGGTCAGGAGTCGGCTACGTCGCTGTAGATTGCCTCGACCTGTAGCTTGATGTCCACTCCGCGCTCCTGCAGCCAGGGCACCGGGTCGAGCGGCGAGCCCTTGACATGGATCTCCAGGTGCAGGTGGGAGCCGTACGAGTGGCCGGTGTTGCCCACCAGGCCGAGCTGGTCACCGGCCTTGACCTGCTGGCCCTCCCGGACACTGAGTGCCGAGGAGTGACCGTAGATCGCCTCGCTGCCGTCGGCGTGCTGGACGATCACGGCGTAGCCGTAGCCGCCGAACCAGCCTGCCTTGGTGACCTTGCCCTCGTGGATCGCCACGTAGGGGGTGCCTTCCGGCGCGACCAGGTCGATGCCGGTGTGCAGCTTGCCCCAGCGCATGCCGTACGGGGAGTTGAAGTCGTAGCCCTGCAGGGGGAGCAGCCAGACACCGGAGTCGGCGACGATCTCCGAAGCGCCCCGGCCGTCCCGGGAGGCGCGGTCCGCGGCGTCGGCGCGGTCCGCCGCACCCTGGCTGCTGATCGACGCCTGCTTCAGCTCGTCCAGCACCGAGGGGTTGACGCTCTTGGCGTCCGGCAGGGCTCCGGCGCCCAGGGCCACCACACCGGCGCCGACGAAGGCGGTGGTGACGACTGCCGCGTAGCGGCTGCGTGGGGGGGTGGGTACGCGGCGGCGGCCGCGATATCGATCGGGCTCAGACGACAGGCGCTGACGCACGCATACCCTCCGTTGTCGGGGTTCCGATGCGGCCTGGCCCCCACCCGGACCGAGATCCCGGTGGTGGCTGGTGCCGCGTCGTCACCCGTCCGTAGACCTGATGACAACCGTGGACACGGTAGCCAACCGTCAGGCGAGCCACAAGCCGGAGCGCCGAATTCACCGCTCCATTCTGTCCCTTTCCGTCCACCATTGTCAGGTCTTTGGGCCTCTCCTGGCTGTCCGGGTCATCATCCTTTCGTAGCGCACCGTGACCGTTCGGCTGAGTCGTCCTCCTTGACGGCTCAGGTGCCCGCAGTGCAGTTCCGGAGGGTGAAAAGGTCCCGCGATTTTCCTCGGGGGTCGGAGGCTGGTGTGCGATCTCTCTCGCCCCGGTTTCCCGGGCCAGGCTGTGCGGGTTACCGTTCGTTCAGGTGATTGCCGCTATGCCGGTGAAAGGGATGCGCAGATGAGCTCTCGTGTTCGGGTCGTCGTCGCCAAGCCAGGCTTGGATGGTCACGACCGTGGCGCAAAGGTGGTGGCCCGGGCTTTGCGGGACGCCGGCATGGAGGTCATCTACACCGGCCTGCACCAGACCCCGGAACAGATCGTGGAGACCGCGATCCAGGAGGACGCGGACGCGGTGGGCCTGTCCGTGCTCTCCGGGGCGCACATGACCCTGTTCCGGCGGGTGCTCGAACTGCTCGACGAGCGCGACGCCCGCGACATCGTGGTCTTCGGGGGCGGCATCATCCCCGACGCCGACCTTCCGGAGCTGGAGCAGCTCGGCGTCGCCAAGATCTTCACCCCGGGCGCGACCACCCAGTCCATCGTGGAGTGGGTGCGGGAGAACGTGGCCCAGCCGGTGGCCTGAGGCCGGGTTCGACCGGCCGGTACGCCGGGACCCGGATGTTCGACGGGCAGAGTGAGGGGCCGGACGCACCCCTCACACGTCCGGCCCCTCTATGCACGATGCCCCGCCGCCACCCCTCGACCGACAGGGCATCGGCCGCTTTCCTGTCCTCGCGCTTTCCAGCGCGCCGACATCTGACTCAACGAAGCCCTTCCGGCGGGGTTACGCACCAGCAGCGAGATCCCTCTGCGGACCGGCCAGATCGCTCGAACGGGTGACCTGGTGCCGGGCCGCCGGACCGTCGTGGTGCGGGACTTCGGGCAGGCTGTGGATTAGGGCACACCGCGCACCCGCTCGGTTGCCCCTCGTGCTGTCCTCGCTAGGCTGCGCCCAATGGCCTGCTTCAACTTCCACTGATGTCAGGCATCGCACTGTTTTCTTTCCATACGCTGGTGGCGGCGCGACGGTGCGCCGCAGAGACGGGACGGGACGCGCAATCGTGGACCTGTACGAATACCAGGGGCGGGACCTGTTCGAGCGGCACGGTCTGCCCGTGCTCGCCGGCGGCGTCGCAACGACCCCAGAGGAGGCCCGCGCGATCGCCGAACGCCTCGGCGGCCGGGTGGTCGTCAAGGCACAGGTGAAGGTCGGCGGCCGAGGCAAGGCCGGCGGCGTCAAGCTGGCCGAGGGCGCGGAGGAGACGGTGGCCCGGGCCACCGACATCCTCGGCATGGACATCAAGGGTCACACGGTCCACAAGGTCATGATCACGGTGACCGCCGACGTGGCCGAGGAGTACTACTTCTCATACCTGCTCGATCGGGCGAACCGTACCTTCCTCTGCATCGCCAGCGTCGCCGGCGGTATGGACATCGAGCAGGTCGCGGCCGACACCCCGGACAAGGTCGTCAAGGCCCCGATCGACGCCGTCAAGGGCGTGGACGAGGCCAAGGCCCGGGAGATCGTCGAGGCGGCCGGCTTCCCGGCCGAGGTCGCCGACCAGGTCGTCGAGACCGCGGTGGGCCTGTGGCAGGCCTTCGTGGCCGAGGACGCCACCCTGGTCGAGGTGAACCCCCTGGCCAAGACCAAGGACGGCAAGCTGCTGCTGCTGGACGCCAAGGTCTCCCTCGACGAGAACGCCGGCTTCCGGCACCCGGACCACGAGGCCCTGGTCGACCAGGCCACGGTGGACCCGCTGGAGCAGGCCGCCAAGGAGAAGGACCTCAACTACGTCAAGCTCGACGGCGAGGTCGGCATCATCGGCAACGGCGCGGGTCTGGTCATGTCGACCCTCGACGTGGTCGCCTACGCGGGGGAGCGGCACGGCAACGTCAAGCCGGCCAACTTCCTCGACATCGGTGGCGGCGCCAGCGCCGCGGTGATGGCCAACGGTCTGGAGATCGTGCTCTCCGACCCCTCGGTCAAGAGCGTCTTCGTCAACGTCTTCGGCGGCATCACCGCCTGCGACGCGGTGGCCAACGGCATCGTCCAGGCACTGGACCTGCTCAAGCAGCGCGGCGAGGAAGTCACCAAGCCGCTGGTCGTCCGACTCGACGGCAACAACGCCGAGGCGGGTCGGGCGATCCTCGACGGCGCGAACAACCCGCTGATCGAGCGGGTCGACACCATGGACGGCGCGGCCGAGCGGGCCGCCGAGCTGGCGGCTGCGGGGGTCTGATCATGGCAATCTGGCTGACCAAGGACTCGAAGGTCATCGTTCAGGGGATGACCGGTTCCGAGGGTTCCAAGCACACCCGACGGATGCTCGCCGCCGGCACGAACGTCGTCGGTGGGGTCAACCCCCGCAAGGCGGGCAGCACGGTCGACTTCGACGGCACCGAACTGCCGGTGTTCGCCAGCGTCGCCGACGCGATGAAGGAGACCGGTGCGGACGTCACCGTCATCTTCGTACCGCCGCAGTTCACCAAGGGCGCGGTGATCGAGGCGATCGACGCCGAGATCCCGCTGGCCGTGGTGATCACCGAGGGGGTGCCGGTGCACGACACCGCCGCCTTCTGGGCGTACAACGTCGCCAAGGGGGAGCGGACCCGGATCATCGGCCCGAACTGCCCCGGCATCGCCTCGCCGGGCGCCTCCAACGCCGGCATCATCCCGGCCGACATCACCGGTGCGGGCCGGATCGGTCTGGTCAGCAAGAGCGGCACCCTGACCTACCAGATGATGTACGAGCTGCGCGACATCGGCTTCTCCACCTGCGTCGGCATCGGCGGTGACCCGATCATCGGGACCACCCACATCGACGCCCTGGCCGCCTTCGAGGCGGACCCGGACACCGACGCGATCGTGATGATCGGTGAGATCGGTGGTGACGCCGAGGAGCGGGCGGCCGAGTTCATCAAGGCCAACGTCACCAAGCCGGTGGTCGGCTACATCGCCGGCTTCACCGCGCCTCCCGGCAAGACCATGGGCCACGCCGGTGCGATCATCTCCGGCTCGGCGGGTACCGCCGACGCCAAGAAGGCGGCACTGGAAGCGGTCGGCGTCAAGGTGGGCAAGACGCCGACCGAGACCGCCAAGCTGATGCGGGAGCTGATGTCCGGTCGCTGAGAGGACCGCTGAACCGCGCTGAGGGGCTGACCGGTCGGTCGGCCCCTCAGCGGTTCCAGTACGGGTAGTTCCCGGTCGCCTGCAGGATCAGGCTGAGCACGATGTTGAGCACACCCAGGCCGATCGCCACGTAACCCAGCACCGGGGACTGGCGGAAGCGCCGCGCGTCACGGATCGACAGCCAGCCGAAGACGATGCCGAGGATGCCGCAGCAGAGCAGGCCCGTGACGATCCCCAGCACCCCCCAGAAAGTGGTGCGGTCCCGGCCGGCCGGCGGTGGTGGCGGGGGCGGCGGATAAGCAGTGGACACGGCTTCCTCCGAACGCTAGTCGCCGCGAGGTGTCACGGCTGCCTGGTGCCGAGGCTAGAGCAGGACCCGCGGTGCCACGCGGAATTGGGCAACTGATGATCCGGGTGGCGTGGTGTCGGACAGCCGACCTCGGCGCGGCATGCCAGAGTAGAACCGATGTCATCCGTCACCCCTGACCAGCCCCGGCGGGCCCACGAAGCCCGGGAGGCCGGCGACCGGCCGCCCGGTCGTGCCGGCCCGCCGCGTCGGGTGCCGTCCCCCCGTGGTCAGACCACCGGTCGAAACCACGCCCCGCTGGTGATCGCCGCCCTGGTGGCCGCCGGTGGCGCCGCCCTGACCTCCTGGCTCCCGGTGGCCTTCGTGATCTGGTTGTTCCAGCTCAGCGAGGGTGCCGCCAGCCTGCTAGGTGCGGTACGCGCGGGCACGGCCGGGTGGCTGCTGGGCCACGGGGTGCCCCTGGACACCGCCACCGGTCCGCTGGGCCTGGTGCCGCTGGCGGTCACCGCCCTGGCCCTGTGGCGGTTGTCCCGGGCCGGGGTGCATGTCACCCGTGCCATCGGTGCCCGAGGCAGCCGGTCACCGGGCCGGACCCTGGTCGCCGCGGTCGCGGTCGGGGTCGCGTACGCCCTGTTGGGGGTGCTGGGGGCGTTGCTGGTCGGGGCCGGCGGCATGAATGTGTCGGCCGTGCGGGCCGGGCTGACCCTCGGCCTGCTCGGCCTGCTGGCCGCCGGGGTCGGGGCGGCCCGCACCAGCCGGGTCTCCGAACTGCTCGCCGCCCGGACCCCGAAGCCCTTGCGGGAGGGGGCCCAGGCGGGGCTGGTGGCCGGGCTGGTGCTGCTCGGGGTGGGTGCGGCCGTGGCCGGGCTGGCGGTGGCGACCGGCGGGGGTGACGCGGCCGATCTGATCGGCGCGTACCGCACCGGGGTGGCCGGTCAGGCCGGCATCACCCTGGTGAGTCTGGCCTACGCCCCCAACGCCACCGTCTGGGCCACCAGCTACCTGCTGGGTCCCGGTTTCGCGGTCGGCACGGACACCGCGGTACGGACCAGCGAGGTGGCCGTCGGAGCGCTGCCGGCCATACCGTTGTTCGCCGGACTGCCCGGTGGGCCGGTGGACGGCTTCTGGTCGGTGTCAATCCTGGCCCTGCCGGCCCTGGTGGGGATGGTCGTCGGCGGGTTGCTCGCCCGTCGGCTGCTCCGCGGGGTCATGGCCCAGCGGACGACCCTGAGCTGGGGGACCCTGTTCCTGTCGGCCGTGTCGACCGGGCCGGTGACCGGGCTGCTGATGGGGGTGGCCGCCCAGGCCTCCCGAGGGCCGCTGGGTGGGGGGCGGCTGGCCGACCTCGGCCCGGTCGGTTGGCAGGTGGCCCTCGCCTCGACTCTGGTCATCGGTGCCGGCGCGGTGCTCGGCGCCGCCGCCGTTCGCTGGCTGGCCCGGGCAGCCGCCTGACGACGGAAGGCGGAGGCTGTCGCCACCGCCTTCCGCGGGTCCGGCGCGGATCGCTCAGCCCGGTGGGCAGACGGCTGAGGGGCGTCCCGGTGATCCGGAACGCCCCTCGATGCGTGGTGCTCAGAGTTGTGTCGGCAGGCTGATATTGATCACCAGCAGCACGATCTGGAGCAGGCCGAGCAGCACCCCGACACCACCGCAGATCATGCCGGCCAGCGCCTGCCCCGAATTGCTGGCCAGACCCTGGTCGGCCTTCTGCTTGCCCAGCCACCCGGTGATCAGCGCGGCCGCGCCCAGCGGAATGCCGAGATAGCAGCAGAACAGCGGAATCGCCGCGATGCCGAGGATCATCGAGACCAGGCCTAGGGTGTTCTGCTGGCCACCCGGGGCGGCGAAGCCGGCCTGCGGGTACATCGGTCCGCCACCGTACGACTGCTGTGCCGCGTACGGGTCGCCGTAGGGCTGGCCCGACATCGGCGGCTGTCCGTAGGTCGGCTGCCCATAGGCGGGCTGCCCGTAGTTCGGCTGCCCGTAGGCCGGGGGCTGGTTGGCCGGCGGCGAGGAGTACGGATCGTGCGGCGCCGGGGAGTACGGAGCGTGCGGCGCCGGGGACACCGGCGGAGGGGAGGAGACCGGCTGCTGACCGTACGGATCAGCCGGGGCCGACTCGGACGGCGCGTACGGATCCGCCGCCGGGCTGTACGGATCCACCGGCGGGGTGTACGGGTTGGCCGGCGGCGGGGCGTACGGGTTGGCCGGCGGCGGAGAGTACGGATTGGCGGGCGGCGAGGAGGTCGGGTCGCCGTACGGCGGCTGCTGGCCGTACGGGTCCTGACCGGGGTTACCAGGCTGCATCCGGATCAGTAGCTCATCGCGGTGCTGCTGTTGAGCGCGCCGACCAGGCTGCTGCCCACGCAGCACACCAGGATGATCGCGATCCAGGCGATGCCGACGATCAGGGCCCACTTGGACCACTTCTTCGACTCGGCCGAGGCGGCCTGGGCACCGGCGTAGTCACCCTGCTGGAGCAGTGTGTTGACCTTCGAGGCGTTGATGAGCGCGGGGATGGCCAGCGGCCAGAAGAGGAAGATCGCGACGATCGACATCGTCATGTTGTTGTCGATCTGCTGAGGCGGTTGCGAGGGGTATCCGGGCTGCATCTCGATGTGCTCCTCAGGTTGCGTTCACTGACGGGTGCGGGCCGGACGCGCGCCGGGCCCGAGCGACCGGCAGCGTACCTGGTCCACGCCAATTCGGCAGTTGCCGATCCGGTTGCGCCCAGCGTCCGGACCTCGGTCGGGGGCCGGATAGGGTGTGCCGGTGAACGAGCCCGCCCGCATCGTCGTCCTGATCTCCGGCTCCGGAAGTAACCTTCAGGCCCTGCTGGACGCGACCGCCGACCAGGCGTACGGAGCCCGGGTGGTCGCGGTGGGTGCGGACCGTGACGGCATCGCCGGGCTGGACCGGGCGGTCGCCGCGGGGGTGCCGACCTTCGTGGAGCGGGTCGCCGACCATCCGACCCGGGAGCAGTGGGACGCCGCGCTCACCGACCGGGTCGCCGAGCACCGACCCGACCTGGTCATCTCGGCCGGTTTCCTCAAGCTGGTCGGCGCGCGTTTCCTGGCCGCCTTCGGCGACCGCTACCTCAACACCCACAACACCCTGTTGCCGGCCTTCCCCGGTATCCACGGCCCGCGTGACGCCCTCGCCTACGGGGTGAAGGTCACCGGGGCGACCCTCTTCTTCGTCGACGCCGGAATGGACACCGGCCCGATCGTCGCTCAGGTGGCGGTGCCCGTCCTCGACGACGACGACGTCGACACCCTCACCGAGCGCATCAAGGAAGCCGAGCGGCAGCAACTCGTCGAGCAGGTGGGCCGACTGGTCCGCGAGGGCTGGACGATCACCGGAAGAAAGGTCACAGTTGGAGTGAGTTCCATCCATGACGGGCGCCGCCCGATCCGGCGGGCACTGGTCAGCGTCTACGACAAGACCGGGCTGGTCGAGTTGGCCCAGGCGCTGCACACCGCCGGTGTGGAGATCGTCTCCACCGGCAGCACCGCCTCGACGATCGCCGGCGCCGGGGTACCGGTGACCCCGGTGGAGCAGGTGACCGGCTTTCCGGAGATCCTCGACGGCCGGGTGAAGACCCTGCACCCGAAGATCCACGGCGGGCTCCTCGCCGACCTGCGCAAGGACACCCACACCGCCCAGTTGGACGAGCACGGCATCGCCGGGATCGACCTGCTGGTGTCGAACCTGTACCCCTTCCAGGCCACGGTCGCCTCCGGCGCGAGCCAGGACGAGTGTGTCGAGCAGATCGACATCGGTGGCCCGGCGATGGTGCGGGCCGCCGCCAAAAACCACGCCTCCGTGGCGGTGGTGACCGATCCGGCCGCGTACCCCCTGCTGCTGGCCGCCCTCGACGAGGGTGGCTTCACCCTGGCGCAGCGCCGGGCCCTGGCCGCCCGCGCCTTCGCCGACATCGCCGAGTACGACGTGGCCGTCGCCGACTGGTTCGCCACCACCCTGGTCCCCGCCGCCGAGGGGTGGCCGCAGTTCGCCGGGCTGGCCCTGCGCCGCCAGGCGGTGCTGCGCTACGGCGAGAACCCGCACCAGGGGGCGGCCGTCTACGCCGACCCGGCCAGCCCGGCCGGGCTGGCCCAGGCCGAGCAGTTGCACGGCAAGGAGATGTCGTACAACAACTACGTCGACGCCGACGCCGCCTGGCGGGCCGCGAACGACTTCGCCGACCAGCCGGCGGTGGCCATCATCAAGCACGCCAACCCGTGCGGCATCGCGGTCGGCACGGACGTGGCCGACGCCCACCGCAAGGCCCACGCCTGCGACCCGGTCTCCGCCTTCGGCGGGGTCATCGCGGTGAACCGGCCGGTCTCGGTCGAGCTGGCCGGGCAGATCGCGGAGATCTTCACCGAGGTCGTGGTGGCCCCCGGGTACGAGCCCGGTGCGGCCGAGGTGCTCCAGGCCAAGAAGAACATCCGGTTGCTGCGGGCGCCGGAGTTCCGGCCGCAGTCGGCCGAGTGGCGGCAGGTCACCGGCGGGGTACTGGTGCAGCAGCGCGACGCGATCGACGCAGGCGGCGACGACCCGGCGACCTGGCGGCTGGCCACCGGCGAGGCGGCCGACGAGGCCACCCTGGCCGATCTGGCCTTCGCCTGGCGGGCGGTACGCGCGGTCAAGAGCAACGCCATCCTGCTGGCCCGCGACGGTGCGACCGTGGGTGTCGGCATGGGTCAGGTCAACCGGGTCGACTCGGCCCGCCTGGCGGTCAGCCGGGCCGGTGCCGACCGGGCCGGCGGGGCGGTAGCGGCCTCGGACGCCTTCTTCCCCTTCGCGGACGGCCCGCAGATCCTCATCGACGCCGGCATCCGGGCCATCGTGCAGCCCGGCGGCTCGATCCGCGACGAGGAGGTGATCGCCGCCTGCAAGCAGGCCGGGGTCACCATGTACCTGACCGGCACCCGCCACTTCTTCCACTGACCTCCGGCGCCGCCCGGCGTCCCGGCACCGCCCGGCGGTGCCCGATGTTAAGAAGGGTCCCTTCCTCTACGCGAGGCGTTAGGAAGGGGCCCTTCCTTACTCCCGGAGGGCGGCGAAGTGGCAGGCGGAGGGGTGCGGGTCGGCCGCCCGGGGTACCGCCTGCGGATCCTCGATCGCGCAGATCTCCTGCGCCTTCCAGCAGCGGGTGCGGAAGTGGCAGCCGCTCGGCGGGTCGGCCGGGCTCGGCACGTCGCCGGTCAGCCGGATGATGTCCCGGCGGTCCCGGGCCTCCGGGTCGGGCAGCGGTGCGGCGGAGAGCAGCGCCTGGGTGTACGGATGGGTGGCCCGCTCGTAGATCTGCTCCTCGGTGCCGATCTCCACGATCCGACCGAGATACATCACCGCGATCCGGTCGGAGATGTGCCGGACCACGGACAGGTCGTGGGCGATGAAGATGTACGACAGGCCGAACTCGTCCTGGAGTTCCTCCAACAGGTTGATCACCTGGGCCTGGATGGAGACGTCCAGCGCGGAGACCGGCTCGTCGCAGACGATCACCTCGGGGCGCAGGGCCAGGGCCCGGGCGATGCCGATGCGCTGCCGTTGTCCCCCGGAGAACTGGTGCGGGTACCGGTTGATGTGTTCCGGGTTGAGCCCGACCACGTCGAGCAGTTCCTGGACCCGTTGCTGCCGGCTGCCCTTCGGCGCCGCCTCCGGGTGGATCTCGAAGGGCTCGCCGATGATGTCGCCGACCGTCATCCGGGGGTTCAGGGAGGTGTACGGATCCTGCATGACCATCTGCATGTTGCGCCGGATCCGGCGCAGTTCGCCCCCGGAGGCGGCGAACAGGTCGCGTCCGGCCAGGGTGGCCCGCCCGGCGGTCGGGCGTTCCAGCCGCATCAGCAGGCGGGCCAGGGTGGACTTGCCGCAGCCGGACTCACCGACGATGCCCAGGGTCTCGCCCCGCTGCAGGGTGAAGCTGACCCCGTCGACCGCCTTGACCGCGCCGACCTTCCGTTTGAACAGCACTCCCCGGGTGATGGGGAAGTGCTTGACCACCTGGTCGACGTCGAGGATCTTCTCGCCCCGGACGGTGGCGGGGTCAGCTGGCGCGGTCATCGTGCACCTCCTGCGCGAAGTGGCAGGCGCTGGTCCGGCCGTCTGCGAGGACCAGGTCGTGCGGCACCACGTCGACACAGACCTGCTGCACGTACGGGCAGCGGGGGTGGAAGGGGCAGCCGCCGGGGATGCGCATCAGGTTGGGGGGGAGCCCCGGGATGGTGGAGAGTTTCCCGCCGCGCTGGTCCAGGCGGGGGATCGATTCCAGCAACCCCTTGGTGTACGGGTGGGCGGGCGCCCGGTACAGCGGACGGACCTGGGCGTGCTCGACGATGCGGCCGGCGTACATGACCGCGATCCGGTCCGCCACGTCGGCGACCACCCCCAGGTCGTGGGTGATCAGGATCATCGCCATGTCCAGGTCGCGCCGCAGGTCGGCGAGCAGATCCATGATCTGGGCCTGCACGGTGACGTCCAGGGCGGTGGTCGGCTCGTCGGCGATCAGCACCTTGGGTTCCATGGCCAGCGCCATCGCGATCATCACCCGTTGGCGCATACCCCCGGAGAACTGGTGCGGGTAGTCGCCCAGCCGACCGGCCGCCCCCGGGATCTGCACCAGCTCCATCAGCTGCACCGCGCGACGGCGGGCGTCGGCCCGGGACATGCCGAGCCGTAGGCGCAGGGTCTCGCTGATCTGCCAGCCCACCGGGAAGACCGGGTTGAGCGCGGACAGGGCGTCCTGGAAGATCATCGCGATCTCCTTGCCCCGTACCTGCCGGCGCTGCTCCTCGGGCAGGGCCAGCAGGTCCCGGCCCTGGTAGTAGATCTCGCCGCAGCGGATGTTCGCCGGCGGAATGTCCAGGATGCCCATGATGGCCTGGGCGGTGACGGACTTGCCGGAGCCGGACTCGCCCAGCACGGCCAGGGTCTCCCCGGGGTCCAGGTGATAGCTGACCCCGTTGATCACCTTGGCCACCCCCTCCCCGGTACGGAACTCGATGTGCAGATCCCGTACCTCGAGCAGGTGGCCGCCGCCGGGGGGTGTCGGGGAGGCTGGCGTCGGCTCGACCGTGTGCTGACTCATGGCTGTGCTGGCCTTTCGCTCGCGACTGCGGGGCTCGCTGCGCTCACTCCTCGCGCTCGCACGGCGTCACCGCAGTTTCGGGTCGAAGGCGTCGCGGATCGCGTCGCCGAGCATGATGAACGCCAACACGGTCAGGGCCAGGAAGGTCGACGGGACCACCAGGGGGGTGGCCGACTCCCGCATGTGCACCCGACCGTTGTTGATGTCGATGCCCCAGGAGATGGTGGGTTCCTTCAGCCCGATCCCGAGGAACGACAGGGTCGCCTCGGCGGCGATGAAGGAACCCAGGGCGATGGTCAGCACCACGATCGCCGGGGCCAGCGCGTTCGGCAGGATGTGCCGCCACATGATCCGGCCGTTGCCGGCGCCGAGCATCCGGGCCGCGGCCACGTAGTCCTGCTGCCGGGCGGTGATCACCGAGGAGCGGACCACCCGGGCGGTCGTGGTCCAGCCGAGCACGGCCAGCACGAAGATGACCGAGGCCAGTCGTACCGTGGCGCTGTCACTGGCCACCCGCTTGAGCAGGACGATCGCGGCCAGCAGCAGCGGGATGCCGAGCACGATGTCGACGATCCGGGACAGCACCGCGTCGACCCAGCCGCCGAAGTAGCCGGCCAGCATTCCCACGACCAGCGCGACCACTCCGGTGAGCAGGGCCGAGAGGGCGCCGACCAGCAACGAGGCCCGGGCCCCGTAGACCGCCCGGGCGTACGTGTCGCAGCCCTGGAAGTCGTACCCGAACAAGGCCCCGCCCGAGGGGGCGGCATGCTGGCGGGCCAGTACGCAGTCCGCCGGGTCGTTGCGAGTGAACAGCCCGGGGGCGACCGCCATCGCGGTGATCAGCAGCACCAGCAGCAGGCTGATCCAGAAGATGGGTTTGCGGCGCAGGTCCCGCCAGGCGTCGCCGGCCAGGCTGCGGGGCTTGTTGGACTGGCCGATCCGACCCGGGGTACGCGGATCGCCGGACACCCCCCGTCGGGCGTCCTGGTTCTCCGTGGACGCCACCGTTTCGAAGTCACTCATACCGGATCCTCGGGTCGAGTACGGCGTACAGGATGTCCACCACCAGGTTGGAGACGAGGTAGACCACGACGAGCACGCTGACGATGCCCACCACCAGGGGGCCGTCCTCGGTGCGGATGCCACGGAAGAGGTTGAAGCCGACGCCGGGGATGTTGAACACCCCTTCGGTGATGATCGCGCCGCTCATCAGGTTGCCCAGTTCCACCCCGAGGAAGGTGATCACCGGGATCAGCGAGTTGCGCAGCACGTGCACGCTCACCACCCGTCGCCTCGGCAGGCCCTTGGACCGGGCGGTACGCACGTAGTCGGCGCGCAGGTTCTCCGCCACCGAGGTACGGGTCAGCCGCAGCGCGGTGGCCAGGGAGAGGGAGCCGAGCACGAGGCCGGGCAGCAGCAGGGCGTAGAAGTCCGGGTCGGCTCCGGAGGTGGCCGGGAAGAGTTGCCACTTGACGCCCAGGAGGTACTGCGCGAGGGGGGCCAGCACGATGGTCGGGATGCCGAGCACCAGCAGGGTCAGCAGCAGGGTGGAGTTGTCGAAGATGCTGCCCCGCCGGATGCCGGCGAGCACCCCCGCGGTGACCCCGAAGATGACGGCTACCGCTATGGCGATGAGGGCCAACTTGATGGTGACCGGCCAGGCGTTGGCCAGGATCTCCCCGATGGACCGGCCGGTCAGCGACTCGCCCAGGTCGCCCCGGACCAGGTTCTTCAGATAGTCGAAGTAGCGGTAGAAGAAGCCGCCGACACCGGTCGCGTCCAGGTGGTACTTCTCGGTCAGGTACGCCCGCTGGGCGGCGGTGACGGGACGCTCGCCGGCCAGGGCCTGGATCGGGTCGCCCTGACCGGCGAACATCAGGGCGTAGACGATCAGGGTGGTGCCGAAGAAGGCCACGACCATCTGGAGCAGCCGCCGCACGATGAAGCGGAACATACTTGGCAGTCTCCCTGAAAAAGGGCGAATGCCGTGGCGGGTCGGGTCATCACGCGATGACCCGACCCGCCTTTTCCTGCCTGGGTTACTTGACGACCTCGATCTTGAGCAGGTCGACCCGGTCGAAGACGTCCACCTCGACGTTCTTCACCTTGGTCGAGTGCCCGAAGTTGTTCTGACCGAACCGCAGCGGCACCACCGGCATGTCCTGGGCCAGCAGGTCCTCGGCGGCCTGGTACTTCTTGATCGCCTCTTCCTCGCTGGAGGCGCTGACCCCCTCGGCGAGCAGCTTGTCGAACTCGGGGTTGCTGTAGCCGTAGTAGTTCGACGAGCCGTTGCTGCTGAACAGCGGGCCCAGGTAGTTCTCCATGGAGGGGTAGTCCATGACCCAGCCCATCCGGAACAGGCCCACCGACTGCTTGTCCTTGACCTTGGTCAGCAGGTCGGCGAACTTCGGCTCGGCGTTGCCGACGCACTCCACGCCCAGGTTGGCCTTGAGCTGGTTGCAGGTGGCGTCGATCCAGTCCTTGTGACCACCGTCGCCGTTGTACGACAGGGTGATCTTCGAGGGGCCACCGGCGGCCTCGTACAACTCCTTGGCCTTGACCGGGTCGAACTCACCGGCGGTGCCGATGGTGTTGTCCCGGTACCCGGCCACGACCGGCGAGACGAACGAGCGGGCCGGCTGCTGGGAGTCCTTGAAGATCGACTTGGTGATCTCCTCGCGGTCGATCGCCATCGAGATGGCCTTGCGCACGTCCGGGTTGCTGAACTCGTCCTGGAAGGTGGGGAAGGCCAGGAAGTGCAGCGAGGAGGCCGGGGTCTGCCGGAACCGGTCACCCAGGTCGACGGAGGCCGTCGACAGGTTCTCGGTGGGGATGGTCTTGATCACGTCCAGGTTGTCCGACAGCACATCCGCGTACGCGGCGGTGAGCTGCTGGTAGATCCGGAACTCGACACCGGCCACCTTCGGCTGCTCGCCGGGGAAGGCGTCGTACCGCTCGACCTCGACCTTGGCGTCGTGCTGCCAGGTGCCCTTCATCTTGAACGGGCCCTGACCGATCGGCGCCTGCTCGTACCCCTCGGCCAGCACCCCGGGGGCGGAGAAGGCGGCCTTCGGCAGGGGGTAGAAGGCGGTGTACCCGAGGATCGACTTGAACTCGCTGTACGGCTGGGACAGGGTGACCGTGAAGGTCTGGTCGTCGACCTTCTTCAGCCCGCTGAGGGTGGTGGCCTTGGGGGTCTCGCCCTGCAGGTCCTCGTAGCCGGCGATCTTCTCGAAGAAGTAGCTGGAGTTCTGCCCGTTGGGGGCGTACGCGCCGTAGTTCCAGGCGTCGATGTAGTTGTCGGCGGTGACTTTCTCGCCGTTGTGGAAGGTGTAGCCGTCCTTGAGCTTCACGGTCCAGGTGGTGTTGTCCTCGGACGTGATCGACTCGGCCGCCACCTCGTACGGCTTGTGCGCTGCGTCATAGTCGACCAGCGGGCTGAACAGGGCCGACAGCACCTGGGAGCCGCTGGTCTCGTTGGTGTTGGTCGGCACCAGGTGTTGCGGCTCGGCGATCTCGATCCGCACGGCCGCATGGGGGTCGCTCTCGCCGGACCCACTGCCGCCACCCGAGCCACAGGCCACCAGGCCCAGGGTCACCGCGAGCGGGATAGCGGTCCAGGCCGCGAGCCTACGAACACGCATCAGGCCTCCTCATCTCCTTACGCAACGCAGCCGGACCCGGCACTGGGTGACTCTGCGTAACGAGAAGCAACGGTAGATCCGTGAGCTGCGGTCGACCACGTGCCGGTTGCGAACGGATAACGGAACGGGGTTCTGATGCTGGTCGGGTAGCCCTGCCCGTGCTATAAGTTCCTCCCGCTTTATCGCGACATCAGCGGGCAAAAGTCTGCGAGGTTTCGGGGAGGCTGGGGGAGGTTGGTGGCGAGTCGGGGCCGGTGCGTCGGCCTGCCGGGCTCCGGGGTTTTCTCGCCTGATTGTCCGGCCCGAGGACCGAACACCCCGCCAGGCGATCACCTAGCGTGATGATATGCACATTGCGGAGAGTGGTGCCTCGGCCCGGGTGTCGGTGAGCTGGCCTGGTCCACGCCAGCCGGACGTACCGGTCATGAGACGATCTGAGGCGTGACGGCGACGCTTCTGGACGGCAAGGCGACCGCAGCTGAGATCAAGGACGAACTGCGGGCACGGGTGAAGGCGCTGGCGGAGCGGGGCATCGTGCCCGGGCTCGGCACGGTGCTGGTCGGCAGCGACCCCGGCTCCCAGGCGTACGTCAACGGCAAGCACCGGGACTGCGCCGAGGTCGGCATCGCCTCGATCCGGCGGGAACTGCCGGCCGAGGCCACCCAGGCCCAGGTCGACGAGACCCTGGCCGAGCTGAACGCCGACCCGGCCTGCCACGGCTACATCGTCCAACTGCCCCTGCCCGGCCACCTGGACACCCAGCGGGTGCTGGAGCTGATCGACCCGGACAAGGACGCCGACGGTCTGCACCCGGTCAACCTGGGGCGGCTGGTGCTCGGCTACGAGGGGCCCCTGCCGTGCACCCCGCGCGGCATCGTGGAACTGCTCCGCCGGCACGAGGTGCCGCTGCGGGGGGCCAAGGTCGCCGTGGTCGGCCGGGGTAACACCGTGGGCCGTCCGCTGGGCCTGCTGCTCACCCGACGCAGCGAGAACGCCACCGTGACCCTGTGCCACACCGGCACCCTGGACCTCGCCGCGCACACCCGGGCCGCCGACATCGTGATCGTCGCCGCCGGGGTGCCCGGGCTGCTCACCGCCGACATGATCACCCCGGGGGCGGTAGTGGTCGACGTGGGCATCACCCGGGTGATCGGCCCGGACGGCAAGGGCCGCTACACCGGCGACGTGGACCCGGAGGTCGCCGAGGTGGCCGGCAAGGTCGTGCCGATGCCCGGCGGCGTGGGCCCGATGACCCGCGCCATGCTGCTCAGCAACGTGGTGGAGCGCGCCGAACGCGGCTGAGGTGTAAGGAAGGGCACCTTCTTAACGCCTCCGGTAGAGCAAGGGTCCCCTATTAACACCCAAGGCGGCGCAACGGAACCCCCAAGCTGCTCATAACCGTCCGCCCCTGGCCTGATCGGTGCCACCATGGCTGATACGGTCCGGAAAACCGACTGGTATCAGGGAGTGGGACGACCATGGGTAAGAAAGTCACTGTCGTCGGCGCCGGTTTCTACGGCTCCACCACCGCACAGCGCCTGGCCGAGTACGACGTCTTCGACACCGTCGTGATCACCGACATCGTGGAGGGCAAGCCCGCGGGTCTCGCCCTGGACCTCAACCAGTCGCGGGCCATCGAGGGCTTCGAGACCAAGATCGTTGGCGTCACCACCGGCCCGAACGGCGAGGGTTACGAGGCCATCGAGGGCTCGGACGTGGTGGTCATCACCGCCGGCCTGCCCCGCAAGCCGGGCATGAGCCGGATGGACCTGCTGGAGACCAACGCGAAGATCGTCCGCCAGGTCAGCGAGAACGTGGCCAAGTACGCCCCGAACGCCGTGGTGATCGTGGTCTCCAACCCGCTGGACGAGATGACCGCGCTGGCCCAGCTCGCCACCCAGTTCCCGCACCAGCGGGTGCTCGGCCAGGCCGGCATGCTGGACACCGCCCGGTTCACCAACTTCGTGGCCGAGGCGCTGAACGTACCGGTGAAGACCGTCACGACCCTGACCCTCGGCTCGCACGGCGACACCATGGTGCCGGTGCCCTCCAAGAGCTCGGTCAACGGCAAGCCGCTGCGCGAGGCGATGCCCGCCGAGCAGATCGAGGAGCTGGTCGTCAAGACCCGCAACGGTGGCGCCGAGGTAGTGGCGCTGCTCAAGACCGGTTCGGCGTACTACGCCCCCTCGGCCGCCGCCGCCCGGATGGCCAAGGCCGTCGCGGAGGACTCCGGCGAGGTCATGCCGGTCTGCGCCTGGGTCGACGGTGAGTACGGCATCTCCGGGGTCTACCTCGGGGTCGAGGCCGAGATCGGTGCCCAGGGCGTCAAGCGGGTAGTCGAGACCGACCTCGACGCCGACGAGCTGGCCGCCCTCAAGGAGGCCGCCGAGGCCGTCCGCGCCAAGCAGGCCGACGTGGCCTCCATGTAACCCCGCACCCCCTTTGCTGAGTTGATCAAGAGGTTTGCGTCTCGGAGGAACCGATCCGAGACGCAAACCTCTTGATCGTCAGGGGGAAGAAGGGGGATTGATCAGGGTGGTCAGGGCGTCCAGGACTCGGGCCAGGCCGAAGGTGTAGGCGTGATCGGGGTGGTAGGCGGCGTTGTGGGCGGCGCCGGCGGCGGCACCCACCCGGACGGCCGTGGGGTAGCGCCGCTCGTCGAGGACCTCGGCCAGCAGGGGGGCGTTGGCGGTCCACCACTGTTCGTCGGTCCAGGCGCTGGCCTGCCGGGTGGACTGGGCCTCGATCGCGGAGCGGGCCGCCGCCCGGACGAAGTCGAGGACGTAGGTCAACGCGGCGTCCCGGGTCACATCGTCCAGGCCGGTGTCGTCGAAGGCGCGTAGCTCGTACTCGTACTTGGCCATCAGGCCCGGCCCCAGCGGCGGCCGGCCGGTGGCGACCTCCGCAGCCCACGGATGGGCCGCGAAAAGCTCCCGGTTGTCCTGGGCCACCGCAGCCACCCGGGTACGCCACGACTGGCCGGAACGGTCCGGCCGGGGCATCTGCGCGTAGAGCGAGTCCAGCATCAGGTCGAGCAGTTCGGCCTTCCCCGGCACGTACGTGTAGAGGGTCATCGGCGCCACCCCGATCGCCTTGGCCAGCGACCGCATGGTCACCGCGTCCAACCCCGCACCGTCGGCCAACTCGATCGCGGCCTGCACGATGTCGTCCAGCGAGTGGCCCTGGCGTGGGCCGCGCCGCGGGCCCTCCTCGGTTCGACGCCACAGAAGTCGCAGGGTGTGGGCGGGATCTCCGCCTCCGGTCCGGTGGGGCATCCCTGGATCCTCGCAGGTCAAATCACCGTACGTAGTACGTAGTACAATGTACGAAGATTTCGTTTCTGGGAGGGCACGTGCAGATCACCGGATCGGCCATCTCGCTCAACGTCCAGGACGTCTCGGCCTCGGCCGAGTTCGTCAAGCAGCACTTCGGGTTCCGGGAGGAGATGTCGGCCGACGGGTTCGTGTCACTGACCCGCGAGGGGGTGGGCTTCAACCTGGTCTTCCTGCGTACCGGGCTGGCCAGCCTTCAGCCGCCGAGCCTCAAGGCCCAGCGGGCCGAGGGGGTGCTCGTCGCCTTCGTGGTCGACGACATCGACACCGAGTACGCCAAGATCCAGGCGGCCGGTGTGCCGATCACCACACCCATCCAGACCGAACCCTGGGGAGAGCGCTTCTTCCAGGTCACCGACCCCAACGGGGTGATCCTCCAGCTGGTGCAGTGGATGCACGACCCGGCGCAGGCTGGCTGAGCGCGGCGCGCGTACCTGCATGTTCCGGGCCCGGTGGGGTAATTCCGCGCCGGGCCCGGCGGCCCGTCCGAGCGCGCTGACCGAAATGCCGGACCGGCAGCCCGCTCGTGACGCGAGGGTCCGGGAGCCGGGTGGTCCCGAGGGTTTCAGTCCCGGGCGGTCGGCCAACCGGTGGCCGCGACGTTCCCGGTTCGGGCGCGTCCAGTACGCTCGTACTGCTTGAGCATGTGTCCCCCGAGAGGAGCGCCGGCCGATGGCGAAGATCAAGGTAAACAACCCGGTCGTGGAGCTCGACGGCGACGAGATGACCCGGATTATCTGGAAGCAGATCCGGGAGCAGCTGATCCTGCCCTACCTCGACGTCGACCTGCACTACTACGACCTGTCGATCCAGCACCGCGACGCCACCGACGACCAGGTGACCGTCGACGCCGCCAACGCCATCAAGGAGCACGGCGTCGGTGTCAAGTGCGCGACCATCACCCCGGACGAGGCCCGGGTGGAAGAATTCGGGCTCAAGAAGATGTGGCGGTCGCCGAACGGCACCATCCGCAACATCCTCGGCGGCGTCGTCTTCCGCGAGCCGATCATCATGTCCAACGTGCCGCGGCTCGTCCCCGGCTGGACCAAGCCGATCATCATCGGCCGGCACGCCCACGGTGACCAGTACCGGGCCACCGACTTCGTCGTGCCCGGCCCGGGCAAGGTGACCATCACCTACACCCCGGCCGACGGCGCCGAGCCGATCGAGATGGAGATCGCCAACTTCCCCGGCAGCGGCATCGCCATGGGCATGTACAACTACGACGACTCGATCCGGGACTTCGCCCGGGCGTCGTTCCGGTACGGCCTGGACCGGGGCTACCCGGTCTACATGTCGACCAAGAACACCATCCTCAAGGCGTACGACGGCCGGTTCAAGGACATCTTCGCCGAGGTCTTCGAGAACGAGTTCAAGGCCGAGTTCGACGCCGCCGGCCTCACCTACGAGCACCGGCTCATCGACGACATGGTCGCCGCCGCGCTCAAGTGGGAGGGTGGCTACGTCTGGGCCTGCAAGAACTACGACGGTGACGTGCAGTCCGACACGGTCGCGCAGGGCTTCGGCTCCCTCGGCCTGATGACCTCGGTGCTGCTGTCGCCCGACGGCCGCACCGTCGAGGCCGAGGCCGCCCACGGCACGGTCACCCGGCACTACCGGCAGTGGCAGAAGGGCGAGAAGACCTCGACCAACCCGATCGCCTCGATCTACGCCTGGACCCGGGGCCTGGCCCACCGGGGCAAGCTGGACGGCACCCCGGCGGTCACCGAGTTCGCCAACACCCTGGAGCAGGTCATCGTCGACACCGTCGAGGGCGGCCAGATGACCAAGGACCTCGCGCTGCTGATCTCGCGGGACGCCCCGTGGCTGACCACCGACGAGTTCATGAACGCGCTCGACGAGAACCTGGCGCGCCGCCTCGCCGCCTGATCCGTCGTACCGAGCGAGCCCGTCGACCCCTCCGGGGCCGGCGGGCTCGCTCGTTCCCCGGCCCCCGGCTCGGCTTCCCCTCGCCGGCCCTCGGCTGGTCCCGGCCCCGGCCAGCCCTGAATCCCGCCACGGCTGGTCCCGGCACAACCGGCGTGTTCGGACAAGACGCGCAATCTGGCGTCACCTGCCCCGGCGTGCCTCGTTGACCTGAGTGGACGTGATGCCAGTCCCGTCCCTGGAAGGTTGATCGTGGCCGCCGTGCGGTCCGAGTGCCCAGCCAGCCTTCCCGGCTGTCGAGCACAGCCAGCCGTCCCTTCCCCGCGGGGGGCCCTGTCCCGGGCCCCCCGCGCCCTTGCGCCCTGTCCGGGCCTTGCGCTCCGTCTCCAGGACCTGCCGCTGCCAGGCGCAAAGAGGGTCCCGCGCCGCAGAAGGGGGTGTCGGTAAGTGCGCCGCCAGGTCCGGGGGAGGTGAGGTCGCGGGCAGGTCCGGGGAGGGTGCGGAGAAGGAGCGAGAGAGGGCGCGGCCGGCCAGCGGTGAGAGCAGCCTGGCGGCGGTGAGATCAGGCGGGTAGGGGCTTCTGGCTGCGGATCAGGAGGCTGCGGGTGCGGCGGCCCGGAGCAGGGCGGCGGCCTGCTCCGGGGCGATGTCGTTGATGAAGACGCCCATCGCGGACTCCGACCCGGCCAGGTACTTCAGTTTGTCCGCCGCCCGCCGGATGCTGAACAGTTGCAGATGCAGGTGCCCGAGTTCGCGGTCGATGCGTACCGGGGCCTGGTGCCAGGCGGCGATGTACGGCATCGGGCCGTCGAACAGCCCGTCGAAGCGGCGCAGCAGGTCCAGGTAGAGGGGGCCGAAGGCATCCCGTTCGGCCTCGGTCAACGCCGGCAGGTCCGGCACCGGCCGGTGCGGTGCGACATGCACCTCGAAGGGCCACCGGGCGGCCGCCGGGACGTACGCCGTCCAGTGTTCGTTGGCCGCTACCACCCGCTCGCCGGAGGTGCGTTCGGCGCTCAGCACGTCGGCGTAGAGGTTGCGCCCGCCGGTGCGGGTGGCGTGGCGGCGGGCCGCGGCCAGCAGTGACCGGGTACGCGGCGGTAGGAAGGGGTAGGCGTAGATCTGCCCGTGCGGGTGGTGCAGGGTCACCCCGATCTCCACCCCCCGGTTCTCGAAGCAGAAGACCTGCTCGACCTCGGGCAGCTCACTCAGCACGGTCGTACGGTCGGCCAGGGCGTCCAGGACGGTGCGGACCCGGCGCGGCGGCAGGTCCGCGAAAGAGGCCTGGTGGTCGGCGGTGAAGCTGACCACCTCGCAGCGGCCCCGGCCGGGTCGGGCCGGGGTAAGGGGGGTGATCTCCGCCGGTTCGGCGACCACCCGCGCGCTGAAGGCCGGGAATCGGTTCTCGAACACCACGACGGCGTAGTCGGGGGCCGGGATCTCGCTGAGCCGCTGGGGGGTGGAGGGGCAGAGCGGGCACTGGTCGGCCGGGGGCAGGAAGGTGCGGGTCTGCCGGTGTACGGCCAGCGCCACCCACTCGTCGGTCAGCGGGTCGTAGCGCAGCTGGGAGGCCAGCGGGGGAGGCGGCAGCTCCCGCCGGTCCGGCTGGTCCCGGACGACATCGTCGCGCTCGTCGTAGTAGATCAGCTCCCGGCCGTCGGCCAGCCGGATGGCGGTACGCCGCATCAGAAGGACTGCAGGCGCGGCTCGATCCAGCCGGTCTCGGTCAGGTGGATCAGGACCTGCTGGACCGCCTCGTCCACGTCCAGGTCACTGGTGTCGATGACCAGGTCGGCGTCGGTGGGCTCCTCGTACGGGTCGTCGATGCCGGTCATCCCGGTCAGCAGCCCGGCCCGCGCCCGCGCGTACAGGCCCTTGCGGTCGCGCCGCTCGCAGACCTCCAGCGGGGTGGCCACATGTACCAGCACGAACCCGGCGCCCGCCGCCACCGCCATCTCCCGGGCGGTCGCCCGAGCCTGGGCGTACGGGGCGATCGGGCAGCAGATGCCGATGCCCCGGTGCCGGGCGAGCTCGGCGGCCACCCAGCCGATCCGGCGTACGTTGGTGTCCCGGTCGGCCTTGCTGAAGCCCAGCCCGGCGGTCAGTTCCCGGCGCACCACATCCCCGTCCAGCAGGGTGATCGTGCGTTCGCCCTGCTCCCGTAGCGCGTCGGCCAGCCCTCGGGCGATGGTCGACTTGCCCGAACCGGAGAGGCCGGTGAGGAAGACCACCAGGCCCCGGTGCCGTCGGGGTGGCCGGGCCCGGCTGAGCTCCTTGGCCACCGCGGGGGGAGTGTGCCACTCCGGCAGCGGGAAGCCCCGGTCCAGCAGGTCCTCGATCTCGTCGTGGGTCAGGGCGAGGCGACGGTTGCGCGGCGGGATGTCCTCCCGCCAGCGCCACTGGCCGTCCCGGTTGTCGTAGGCCAACTCCCGCGGCACCAGCACCCGCAGCCCGCCCCCGGAGAGCATCTCGCTGGTGGAGAGCAGGTGGGTGACGCCGTACGCGGCCGAGACCCGGGCCCGGAGCAGGGCGTCGCCGATCTCGTCCCGTCGGCGGGCCAGGGGCACCGCCACCACGGTCGCCGGGGGCATCCGGTCCCGCGCGGCGAACACGCAGCGCACCAGCGCCTCCGGCGGCAGCCCGCCGGTGCCGTCCTCGCCGACCGGAATCATGACCAGCAGGTGGGCGCTCAGGGTGCGTACGGCGTGCGCGATCTGGGCCAGTTGCGGCCGGTGCAGGGGCCGGTCGGCGATGACGCCGAGGACCCGTCCCGGTGGCAGCAGGGCGCGGATCTCCTCCGGGGTACGCCGTAACCGCTGGAACGGCCCGTGCCCCCCGTCACCGAGGCGGCGTACGCTGCCGCCCACCCCGGCCACCCCCTCGCGTACCTGCCAGGCGTCGGTGGCCTCCAGGGCCGCCACCGGGGCCCCCTCGCCGTCGGTGAGCACCAGGGTGCGTCCGTTCGGGTCGGCCAGGTCGATGTCGCGCAGCAGGGCGGCGGGCACCTGAAGGGTCACCGCCACCGGCCAGGGGGTGCCGTCGACGAGTCGGCCCCGGCGGCTGACCGAGACCAGGTCGGCCCGGGTCAGGAAGCCGGTCAAGGGTGCGTACGCACCGGTCAGCAGCAACTCCAGATCAGCGAGCTCGCCGGGACGCGGCGTGTACGCCGGTGCGTCCCGCAGCACCTCGTCGGGCAGCACCCACCCGTTGCTCATCAGACCCCCAACTCCGGCGACCGGCACACAGTTTTGCAGCCGACCGCCGATCGGTCGAGGGCACCACCGCCACCGGCCCGATCACGTTCACTACTGCCGGACAAAAGCCTCGGCGGCGTACCCGCCTAGGTTCGGGTCAGACCCAGTTGGCGCCGCACCGACCCCGCCATCCGCCGCAATCGGCCGGGTCCGGGTTGCGGTGGGGCCGGGGTCTTCTTCTTCCGCTTGTCCACCACCACCGGCCGGGCACCGTCCGCAGGGCAGGTGATCTCCAGGGGCAGCTTCGTGTCGAGGGACCAGCCGTAGCCGGTGACCCGGGCCTTGAGGATCCACCCGCCCTGGGTACGACCGCCGTTGAGGCCGGCGAAGTCGACCGTGACCGCGCCCCGGTAGTGCACCTGGAACTCGCCCCCGGCACCGGCCACCCGATCCACCTCGAAGTGCACCGGCAGGAGGAACTCCTCGTGCCCGGTGGCGTGCCGGGCGACCACGTCGAGGCGGGCCCGGCCCAGGTCCTCGGTGCAGTCGACCCACTCGTCCGGCACCTCGACCGGTACGACCAGCCGGTCCCGGCCGTCGACCTGCCGGATCGTGAGAGGTTCCTCGCCGCTGCGGAGCTGGCTGTTGAGCAGCACGGTCAGGATCGAGCCGGTCAACTCGTACGCCTTCAGGCGGGTCCGGGCGCGGATGCCGGCGTCCCATTCGGCCAACCTGAGCAGGTCCTCCACCCGTCCCTCGGTGACCAGCCCGACGACCGTACGCTCGAAGGCCGGCAGTTGGCTCGCGACCGTCGGGGCGAACCGCTCCTGGATGGTCTTCCGCACCTCCGTGGCTACCTGGTCGACCCAGTCCCGGGGAGCGTTACGCAACCGGTTGCCGCGCAGCCGGCGGATCATCTCGGTGCGCAGCCACCGCCGGTGCAGCTTGTCGCGCACGGGCCCCGGCTCGGTGTGCGCGTCGACGATGTCCAGCACCTCACGCAGGCTGCGGAAGTAGCCGGCGGGCTCCATCCGGGTGGCGGTCACGTTGCCCCCGTCCGGCCGCCGAGCGTGGTGGTAGCAGGTGTAGTCGGACAGCACACTCGTCCGCCGGGAGAGCAGGTACGCGCGGACGACCAGGTGATGGTCCTCCAGCCGCTGGCCGGGCCCCTCGGGAAAGCGCAGGTCGTGCTCCAGCAGGAAGGCCCGGCGGAACATCTTGTGGCAGGTGAGGCTCCCGATCAGCGGCGAGTCCGCCAGCCGGGCGTCGGGACGGTTGATCCGGAACAGATCCCGGGGCACCGACCGGCCGTGCCCGGTCATCTTGCCGATGGCGATGTCGGCACCGTTGGCCACCGCATAGCCGTACAGCCGTTCCAGGGCCTCCTCGGCCAGCCAGTCGTCGTCGTCGACGAACTGCACGTACTCGCCACGGGCCCGGGCCAGCGCCAGGTTGCGCGGGCGCGACGGCCAACCGGAGTGCGGGCAGTGCAGCACCTCGACATTGGGGTGGGCGGCGGCCAGTTCCGCCAGTCGGGCGGGGGTGTCGTCGGTCGAGCCGTCATCCGCGAAGATGATCTCGAAGTCCGTCGCCGGCATCGACTGGCGCAACAGCGAGTCGATCAACTGCTGGAGATGGCCGCCCGAGTTGTACGTCGTGACCACCACACTTACCCTGACCTCGCCCGTCATGGCTCACCACTACCCATCGTGGCCGTCGGAAGACTGATTGGTGATCAGTCTGAACCAGACAATCGATCTTTCCAGGGCGGGGTGGGTATACGACCGCCCCGCGATCGCGCCGGATGCGGCGCCCTCCTAGGGGAGTCGCCGGAGGCAGGATCAGGGAAATCCGGGGCGTGTACCGGACAGACCATGTTGGCCTCCGTCTCTAGGCTGTCGACGTGACACTGATCGAAACCGAGTCGTTGACCAAGGTCTACGGCGGTGGGGTGACCGCGCTGTCGGAACTGACAGTCACGGTCCAGCCGGGAATCGTCGGCCTCGTCGGGGCCAACGGTGCCGGCAAGTCGACTCTGATCAAGCTCCTGCTCGGCCTGCTCACCCCGACCCGTGGCCGGGTCCGGGTGCTGGGCATGGACCCGACCACCGACCCGGCGGGGGTCCGCGCCCGGGTCGGCTACATGCCGGAGCACGACTGCCTGCCACCTGACCTGTCCGCCGCCGAACTGGTCACCCATCTCGGGCAGATCAGCGGCCTACCGCGTACCGCCGCCCGGGAACGGGCCTCCGAGGCGCTGCGGCACGTCGGGCTGCACGAGGAACGCCATCGTCCGGTGGGGGGCTACTCCACCGGCATGAAGCAGCGGGTGAAGCTCGCTCAGGCCCTGGTGCACGACCCCGACCTGCTGCTGCTCGACGAGCCCACCAACGGCCTAGACCCGGCCGGCCGGGACGCCATGCTGGCCCTGGTGCACCGGATCGGTACGGAGTTCGGCATCTCCGTACTGGTCTGCTCCCACCTGCTCGGCGAGGTCGAGCGGATCTGCGACACCCTGGTCGCCATCGACGGTGGCCGGCTGCTGCGCGCCGACCACATCGCCGCGATGACCTCGACGACCGATGTGCTCGCCGTCGAGGTCAGCGAGGGCACCGAGACCCTGGCCGCCCGACTGGCCGCCCTGGACCTGCCGGTCAGCCGGGAGGGGCGGCTGCTGCTCGTCCCCCTGGCCGACCAGCAGACGTACGACCTGATCATCGGTGCGGTCGCCGACCTGGACCTGCCGCTGCACCGGCTCGACCAGCGCCGGCACCGGGTGGCCGAGCTCTTCGCCCGGAGGGAGGGCAGCCATGTCTGAACCGACCGGGGTCATCCACGACATCGGCTACCAGCGCTACACCGGCCCACGACTGGGCCGCCGACACGTCTTCGGCGCGCTGTACCGCCACGGGGTGCGGACCGCCTTCGGGCTGGGCCGCAGCGCCAAGGCCAAGATCTTCCCCTGGCTGGTGGTCGGCATCGTCCTGATGGTGGCCGCCTCGCTGACCGCGATCAGCAGCCAGATCGGCCAGTCCCTGATGACGTACGCCCAGTTCGCGGACTCGATGAGCTGGCTGGTCATCTTCTTCGTCGCGGTGGCCGCGCCCGAACTGGTCTCCCGGGACCTGCGCAGCGGGGTGCTCCCGCTGTACTTCTCCCGGCCGTTGCCCACCGCCGACTACCCGTTGGCCAAGCTGCTGGCGCTGGTCACCGCCCTCTGGCTGCTGCTAGGCGCGCCCCAACTGCTGATGTTCCTCGGTGCCGCCTTCACCAGCGACGGCATGGGCGCGGTCTGGGACGAACTGCTGGATCTGCTGCCCGGCCTGCTCTACGCCGGGTTGTGGGCGGTGGTCTTCGCCTCGGTGGGCCTACTGATCGCCTCGCTGACCGGCAAGCGGGCCTTCGCCGCCGGTGGCATCGTCGCCGTGTTCCTGATGACCACCCCGATCGTCGGGGTCCTGTCGATCCTGCCCTCGCAGGCCGCCAACCAACTGGCCGGCATCGCCTCGCCGTCCACCCTGGTGCAGGGGGTCGGAATCTGGACCATGGGCGACCAACTGATCACCGAGGGGGAAGGCGGCCCGGACCTGGGATCCTTCGGCCCGGTGTACGCCCTGGTCGCCGTCGCCCTGGTCGCCGCCGGGGTCGCCCTGCTGCTGGCCCGCTACCGGAAGGTGGCCGCCCGATGACCACGACCAGTAATCCCGCCCCGGCCACCACCAGCACCCTCGACCTGGCCGGGGTGTCCCGCTGGTACGGCAACGTGGTGGCGGTCAACGACGTGAGCATGAGCCTGGGGCCGGGGGTGACCGGGCTGCTCGGGCCCAACGGCGCGGGCAAGACCACCCTGCTGCACATGATGGCCGGTTTCCTGGCCCCCTCCCGTGGGCAGGTCACCCTGGACGGTCAACCCACCTGGCGCAACCCGGAGGTCTACCGACGGCTGGGGTTGGTCAGCGAGCGGGAGGCCGTGCACAGCTTCCTCACCGCGTACGAGTTCGTGCTGGCCACCGCGAAGCTGCACAAGCTGCCCGACCCGCAGGCGGCGGCCCGCCGGGCGATCGCCATGGTCGAGTTGGAGAGCGCGCAGGACCGCCGGATCGGCACCTACTCCAAGGGCATGCGGCAGCGTGCCCGGGTCGCCGCCTCCCTGGTGCACGACCCCCAGGTGCTGCTGCTGGACGAGCCCTTCAACGGCATGGACCCGCGTCAACGGCTGCACATGATGGAGTTGCTGCACTCCCTCGGCGACGCCGGCCGCACCATCCTGTTCAGCTCGCACATCCTGGAGGAGGTCGAGCAGGTCTCCGGGACCGTACAGGTGATGGTCGCCGGGCGGCTGGCCGCCTCCGGTGACTTCCGCACCATCCGTCGGCTGATGACCAACCGGCCGCACGTCTTCGCCATCCGCTCCACGGACGACCGGGCCCTGGCCGTGGCCCTGATGGCCGAGCCCTCGGTGACCGGCGTGGAGTTGGGCCGCGACGGGCTGACCGTACGGGCCGGCGACTACGGCGCCTTCACCCGGGTACTGCCGAAGGTCGCCCTGGCCCGGGGCGTACGGGTGCGTCAACTGCTGCCCGAGGACGAGTCCCTGGAGAGCGTCTTCTCCTACCTGGTGGAGGCCTGATGTCCACTGTCTGCTGGATCACCGCGCGCGGGCTGTTCGGGCGTCGCCGGTTCCTTCTGCTGCTGCCGCTGCCCCTGCTGCTGGTCGTACTGGCCGTGCTGTCCCGAGGGCTGGGGGTGCCAGCTGACTCCTGGGGGCCGCCGGTGCTGGTCGGCCTCGGGTTGGCCGTGGTGCTGCCGGTGGTCGCGTTGATCGTCGGCACCGGGGTGCTCGGTGCCGAGATCGACGACGGCACGGTCGTACACGTCCTGACCACCCCCCTGCCGCGTTGGCAGATCGTGCTGCCGAAGCTGGCCGTGGCGGTCGGCGCCACCGCGGCCGCCGTGGCGGTGCCACTGTTCGCCGCCGGCCTGCTGGCCGACTCGGTACGCCTCGGACTGGGGCTGGCCGTCGCCGCCTCGGTGGGCGCCCTGGCCTACTCGGCGCTGTTCCTGGCGGCCAGCCTGCTGACCCGGCGGCCGGTCCTGCTCGGCCTGGTCTACGTGCTGATCTGGGAAGGGCTGCTCGGCAACGTGGTCACCGGCACCCGGGTGCTCTCCATCCAGCACTACGTGATCGCCCTGGCCGACCGGCTGGCCCCGACGAACCTGCTCGAAACGACGGTCTCCGTACCGGTGGCGGCCGTGATGACCGTGCTGGTCTGTGTCGGGTTCACCCTGCTGGCAATCAACCGCCTCCGCTCCTTCTCGGTAGCCGGCGAAACCAGCTGAGGTGTAAGGAAGGGCACCTTATTAACGCCTGCGGTAGAGGAAGGGCCCCTTATTAACAGTGCCCGATCGCGGTGGATCGGCGCGTGTTAATAGGGGGCCCTTCCTATGCACGAGGCGTTAATAAGGTGCCCTTCCTTGCATCCCCTCAGAAGGCGCAGGCGATGACGAGTTCGGGGGTGCGGTCGGCAAGGAGGTCGAGTTTGTCGATGTGCCCGGCCGAACGTAGGTCGTCGACGAACAGGGTCAACTGGTCCAGCACAGCGGCCGGGCCGAGGGCCTCGGCCAACGGGACGGCCGCCTTCATCGACAGCTTCCGCTCGGACTTGGCCCGCCGGACCTGCCCCAGCGCCTCGGCGGCCAACCGCAGCAACCCCGGATCCCCCTCGCCCTGGATCGCCCGCCCCACCTCGTATTGGGTGGGCCAGGGTGACCGGTGCACCGAGCCGTACCGCCACCAGGACCACACCTCCTCGGTCGCGTACGGCAGCACCGGGGCGAACAGCCGCAACTGCACCGACAACGCGGTGGCCAGGGCGGCCCGGGCCGAATCCGCCCCCGCCCCGGTGCCGTAGGCGCGTTCCTTCACCAACTCGATGTAGTCGTCGCAGAACCGCCAGAAGAAGGACTCCGCGGCCTGCAAGGCGGCGGTGTGGTCGTACGCCTCGAAGGCCGTGGTGGCGGTCGTCACCACCTCGGCCAGGGTGGCGAGCATGGCCCGGTCCAGGGGTTCGGTGGCCGGGGCACGCAGGGCCTCGGCGGCGCCCAGCCCCAGGGCGAAGCGGGAGGCGTTGAGCAGCTTCGTGGCCAGCCGCCGACCGATCTTGATCTGGGCCGGGTCGAAGGCCAGGTCGACCCCGGGACGTCCGGTGGACGCCCAGTACCGCACCGCGTCGGAGCCGTGCTGCTCCAGCAGGGCCATCGGGGTTACCACGTTGCCCTTGGACTTGGACATCTTCTTGCGGTCCGGGTCCAGGATCCAGCCGGACAACTCGGCGGTGTGCCAGGGCAGGGTGCCGTGTTCCAGGTGGGCCCGCACCACCGTGGCGAACAGCCAGGTCCGGATGATCTCCTGCCCCTGAGGACGCAGGTCCATCGGGAAGACCCGGCGGAACAGGTCCGGATCGGTCTCCCAGCCGGCGGCGATCTGCGGGGTCAGCGACGAGGTGGCCCAGGTGTCCAGCACGTCCGGGTCGCCGATGAAACCCCCCGGCATCCCGCGTTGGGACTCGTCGTACCCGGCGGGGGCGTCCTCGGAGGGATCGATCGGCAGCGAATCCTCGTCCGGCGTGAGAGGCTGGGACCAGTCCGGCTCGCCAGTGCCGTCGAGCCGGTACCACACCGGCACCGGCACCCCGAAGAACCGCTGCCGGCTGACCAGCCAGTCCCCGGTCAGCCCACTCACCCAGTGTTCGTAGCGGTGCCGCATGTGCTCCGGCACCCAGCGCAGCTCGTCTCCCCGGGCCAGCAACTCCGCCCGCAGGTCGGCGTCCCGGCCACCGTTGCGCAGATACCACTGCCGGGTCGAAACGATCTCCAGCGGCCGGTCACCCCGCTCGTAGAACTTCACCGGATGGCTGATCGGGCGCGGCTCCCCGGCCAGCTCACCCGCCTCGGTCAGCGACTGCACGATGGTGCGTCGGGCCGCGTTGACGGTCTGCCCGGCCAGTGCCGCGTACGGTCGCCCCGGCACCCCGGCCGGCGGCTCCGGCAGCAGCCGGCCGTCCCGCCCGATCACCACCCGGGTGTCCAGGTCCAGCTCCCGCCACCAGGTCACGTCGGTCAGGTCACCGAAGGTGCAGACCATCGCGAGGCCGGTGCCCTTGGCCGGCTCCGCCAGCGGGTGCGCGCGCACCGGCACCTCCACCTCGAACAGGGGAGTACGCACAACGCCGCCGACCAGGTCCGCGTACCGCTCGTCGTCGGGGTGGCAGACCAGGGCCACACATGCCGGCAGCAGCTCCGGACGGGTGGTGTCGATCAGCACCTCCCGCCCGTCGGGGGCGTGGAACCGCAACCGGTGGTACGCCCCCGGCCGCTCCCGATCCTCCAACTCGGCCTGGGCGACCGCGGTGCCGAAGCCGACATCCCACAGGGTCGGCGCCTCCGACTGGTACGCCTCACCCCGGGCCAGGTTGCGTAGGAAGGCCCGCTGCGAGGCGGCCCGGGCCAGCGGACCGATCGTGGTGTACATCAGCGACCAGTCCACCGACAGGCCGAGCCGACGCCACAACGCCTCGAAGACCTGCTCGTCCTCGGCGGTCAACCGCTCGCACAGCTCGATGAAGTTGCGCCGGGAGATCGGGGTCGGGTCCTTGCGGGCGGCGTCGTCCACCGGCGCGGCCGGGGCCTGCCAGTGCGGGTCGTACGGCAGGGACGGGTCGCAGCGCACCCCGTACACGTTCTGCACCCGGCGTTCGGTGGGCAGCCCGTTGTCGTCCCAGCCGATCGGGTAGAAGACCGTCCGCCCCCGCATCCGCTGGAACCGGGCCACCAGGTCGGTGTGGGTGTACGAGAACACATGCCCCATGTGCAGCTCGCCCGATACGGTCGGCGGCGGGGTGTCGATCGCGTATACGTCCGAGCTACGGCCATCCGGGCTCGGCGAGTCTGACGCCTCGCCGCGACCCCGGACAGCCGCCTTCGAGCGGTCGAACGCGTACGTGCCCTCCTCCTGCCAGCGGCGCGACCAGGTCTCCTCGAGCCCGTCCAGAGTCGGACGCTCGGGGACCCCGGTGCGGGCCGTCCTCGCCGTATCAGTCATCCGTCGATGGTAGGCAGCCACGCGCCGCCGGGCATCGGATTACTACAGCAGCGACTCGACCCACTGGCGGTGCAGGGCGGCGTACCGGCCCTCTCCGGTGATCAGTTCGGCCGGGGGACCGTCCTCGACTATCCGGCCCTCGTCCAGGACCAGCACCCGGTCGGCGATCTCCACCGTGGAGAGCCGGTGGGCGATCACCACCGCGGTCCGGTCCCGCAGGATGGTGCCCAGGGCGTGCTGCACCAGCCGTTCCGTCGGGATGTCCAGCGAGGAGGTGGCCTCGTCCAGGATCAGCACCGCCGGGTCGGCCAGGAAGGCGCGGGCGAAGGCGACCAGTTGCCGCTGCCCGGCGGAGAGGCGCCCGCCGCGCCGGTGCACCTCGGTGGCGTACCCCTGGGGTAGTGCTGTGATGAAGTCGTGGGCGCCGATCGCCCGGGCGGCGGCCTCGACGGCCGCGTCGTCGGCGTCCGGGCGACCGAACCGGATGTTCTCCGCCACGGTGCCACCGAACAGGTGGGTCTCCTGGGTGACCAGCACCACCGCCCGGCGCAACTGCGCATCGGTCACCTGGCGCAGGTCCACCCCGTCCAGGCTGACCGTGCCGGACACCGGGTCGTGGAATCGGGCCAGCAGCTTGGCCAGGGTCGACTTGCCGGCACCGGTCGGCCCGATCAACGCCACCGTCTGCCCGGCGGGGATGGTCAGGTCCAGCCCGGCCAGGATGGGTGCCTGCGGCCGGTACCCGAACCCGACCTGGCAGAAGGTGACCTTCCCCCGGGCCGGCCCCGACGGCAGGGGCACCGGTCGGGCCGGCTCGGCCACCTCGGGCCGTTCGTCGAGCACCCCGGCCAGCTTCTCCAGGGCGGCCGTGGCCGACTGGAGGGAGTTGTAGAACTGGCTCAGCTCCTGCATGGGCTCGAAGAACCGACGCAGATATAGCAGGAAGGCCGCCAGCACCCCCACCCCGGTCTCCCCGCCGAGCACCCGGGCCCCGCCGTAGCAGAGCACCACCGCCACGGTGATGTTGCCGATCAGCTTGATCCCCGGCGCGTAGGTGGCGATCAGCCGGTAGGCGTGCCGGCTGGCGCGGCGGTACTCGTCATTGACGGAGGCGAAGATGTCCTGGTTGCGCGGCTCCCGACGGTAGGCCTGCACGGCCCGGATGCCCCGCATCGACTCCACGAAGTGGACGATGACCAGCGCCATCGCCTCCCGGGTGCGCCGGTAGGCCACCGCCGAGGCCCGGGCGAACCAGCGGGACAACCAGAACAGCAGCGGGAAGGCCAGCAGGGTGACCGCGGCCAGCGGCAGATCCAACCAGAGCAGGATGCCGGCCACCGACACGATCGTCAGGGCCGCCATCACCAGGCTCTCCACCCCACCGTCGACCAGCTCGGCGATGGAGTCCATGTCGCTGGTCAGCCGCGAGATCATCCGACCGGAGGTGTACCGCTCGTGGAAGGCCACCGGCAGGCGCAGGAAGTGCTCGTACACCCGTTGGCGCAGATCCAGCAGGACGGCCTGGCCGATCCGGGCGGAGAGGGTGAGGAAGGCCCGTCGGGCGGCGTATTCGATGCCGGTGGCCGCGGCGAAGGCCACCGCGACGGCCGCCAGGGGGCCGGTGTCGCCGTCGCGCAGCGGGTCGATCGCCCGGTCGATGCCGAGCATGACCAGGTACGGCCCGGCCATCGCCGCCGCGTTCTGGGTCAGCAGCAGCGCCACCGCCCCGCCCAGCCGGCCCCGATGCGGGCGCAGCACCTCGGCCAGCAGGGCCCGACTGCGGACCCGCAGCCGAGCCACCGCCTCGGGTGAGCTGTCCTCGGCGAGACTGCGGTCGGCGTGCGGATCGGCGGCCAGCCCCCGCCAGCGCGCCGGATCGACCCCGTCCGCTCGCTGCTCGGGTGTCCGCCCCGGTAACGGGCCGTCCGGCCGATCCGCCCCGCCGGTCACGAGCGCACCAGTGGGGGACCGCCCGGTGCCGGGCCGACCCCGGCCGGCTCGGCGGAGAGCAACCTGCGGTACGCCGGCACCTCGGCCAGCAGGTCGGTGTGCCGCCCCACGGCGGTGATCCGCCCCTCCTGAAGGAGGGCCACCCGGTCGGCCAGGGCGATCGTGGAGGGCCGGTGCACCACCACCAGCGCGGTCATCTCCCGCAGCACCTGCTTGAGGGCGGACTCCACCAGGGCCTCGGTGTGCACGTCTAGGGCGGAGAGCGGATCGTCCAGGACCAGCACCGCGGGCCGCACCAGCACCGCCCGGGCCAACGCCAGGCGCTGCCGTTGCCCGCCGGACAGCGACAGCCCCTGCTCGCCCAGCCGGGTCTCCAACCCCCACGGCAGGTCGTACGCGAAATCGGCCTGGGCCAGGGCCAGGGCCGCCCGCACCTCCTCGGCACCGGCGTCGGGCCGACCCAGGGTGAGGTTCTCCCACACCGACATGGAGAACAGGGTGGGTTCCTCGAAGGCCACCGCGACCAGCCGACGCAGCGAGGTCAATTGCAGTTCCCGCAGGTCGTGCCCGTCCAGAGTGATCCGGCCCGCGGTGACCTCGTGCAGCCGGGGCACCAGGGACAGCACTGTGCTCTTGCCGCTGCCGGTGGCACCGACCAGCGCCAGGGTCTCCCCGGGCTCGACGGTCAGGTCGATGCCGTCCAGCACGGGTGCGGCGGTACCCGGATAGCGGAAGGTGACCGCCTCGAAGCGGAGTCGACCGCGTACCTCCGACCGGGGCAGGGCGATGGCCCCGGGGGAGTCGACGATGGCCGGCGGGGTGTCCAGCACCTCCTGAATCCGGTCGGCGGCGGTGGCCGCCTCCTGCCCGTTGGCGATGATCCAACCCAGCGACTGCACCGGCCAGATCAGCATCAACTGGAGGCTGGCGAAGGCGACCAGTTCGCCGATGCTGAGCCGCCCCTGAGCCACTGCGGCGGCCCCGGCCACCAGCACGATGCCCAGGGTCAGGTTCGGCACCAGATCGAGCAGGGCGGCGGTACGACCCAGCAGCCGGCCCTTGCGCACCCCGGTGTCGTGCAACGCCCGGGTGCTGGTCGCGAACCGGGCGGTCAGTTGGGGCCCCCGCCCGTACGCCTTCATGGTGCGCAGCCCCTGCGCGGTCTCCTCGACCTGGGTGGCGACATCCCCCTGCTGGTCCTGCATCCGGCGGGAGGCGGCGTGGTAGTACCGCCCGAAGCGACGGGAGATCAGGAACAGGGGCACCGCGCTGGCCGCCACCAGCAGGCCGAGCACCGGATGCAGCCGGATCAGCAGCACGATCACGACCAGGTAGGTGGCCAGGTTGAGGACGAGGAAGAACAGCCCGAAGGCCAGGAATCGGCGCAGCACCGACAGGTCGGTGGTGATCCGGGAGAGCAACTGGCCGGAGGGCCACCGGTCGTGGAAGCTGGCCGGCAGCCGCTGAAGGTGGGCGTAGAGGTCGTCCCGGATCCTCGTCTCCATCGCCACCGAGGAGGACGACTGCACCCACCGGCGAATGAAGATCAGCAGGGCCTCGACCAGGCCGAGGACCAGCGCCAGCCCGGCCAGTTGGAACAATCCCACCAGGTCCCGGTCGGCCACCGGGCCATCGACCACCCGCTGAGCCACCAGGGGTACGGCGATTCCCGCCCCGGTCGCGGCGAGACCGGCCAGCAGCAGGAGACTGAACTCCACGACGTGCGGACGCAGATAGCGCCGCAGCCGCCACAGGTTACCGAGTGGATGTCGCCTGACCTCGGCCCGTCCGGCCGGGCCGTCGCCGCTCCCCGCAGCCACCAGCCGACGGTAGCGGTAAATGAGCAGGGTGAATGTGTCAGCTTGTTGTCAGTGGTGTTGCCCTTCTCCTTATCGACAACGACGACTACGGTCCCACCCCTCGTAGGCGGTGTCGGCCCTGGCTGACGTCGATCCCTTGCCTGGGGCTACGGCCGACCACCCTGCTCGTGGGCTAGCAGCCATTCCTTGACCGGCAACCCCCAGCGGTAGCCGCCCAACCTCCCATCGGTACGCAGCACCCGGTGGCAGGGGACGAACAGGGCGGCGGCGTTGCGGGCACAGGCCGAGGCGGCGGCGCGCACCGCAGCCGGGCGACCGGCCAGGGCGGCGTACCCGGTGTAGGTGACCGGCTGGCCCGGTTTCACCTCGCGCAACATCTCCCAGGCGTACGCCATGAAGGCCCCGCCGCTGTGCTGCTCGACCGGCACCTCGTCGATCGCGGTCAGGTCACCGTCCAGGTAGGCGGCCACGGCTGCGGTGACCGGACCCAGTTCGCGCCGCAGGCGGGGCTCGCCGCGCAGACTGGGATGCATCACCGCCAGCACCTGCGCCGGATCGCCGGTGAACCCGGCCCCCCGCACCGCCCCCTGGGAGTCAGCCAGGATCGTGAACGGGCCGACCGGGGTGTCCACGGTGGCGCTGTCCAGGAACGTGCCGCTACGCGGCAAGGTCGTACTCACACTGCTCTCCCCGGTCGAATGGTCACGTCTCCACCCGGCTGAACGGGTGCGGCTCTGACTGGTCGGATGGATATGGCCCTACCTGGTCTGATGGCGGGCCGTGGTCGGGCCGGGGCGGCCCGCCAGAGTCGGACGAGGGCGTACGAGCGCCAGGGCCGCCAGCGGGCGGCGTACCCGTCCAGGGTCGAAGGGCTGTCGGGCAGCCCCAGGGCGGCGGCACCCCGGCGTACCGCGAGATCGGTGGGCAGGAACACGTCGGGATCGCCGAGCGCCCGCATCGCGAGGTACCCGGCGGTCCACGGCCCGATCCCCGGAAGCTGTGTCAACCGCCGCGCCACCTCATCCCGCTCCCCACCGGCCTCCAGATCGAGCCCGTCCTCCACCACCGCCCGCGCCACCGCCCGAATCGCCTCCCGCCGTCCCACCGGCATCCGAAACCCCGCATCCGGCGCCGCCAACACCTCCTGCGGCCCCGGAAAACCCCCTGTCGAATCGATCATGAGGCGCGCTTTGCCGGGTTGGTCGGCGCGGAGGGTGGCGATCAGGTGGGTGAGGGTGGTGCGGGCGGAGGCCAGGGAGACCTGCTGGGTGGCTATCGCGCGGACGACCATCTCGAAGCCGTCGACGGCGTGGGGGACCCGTATCCCGGGTTCGGTAGCCACGGCGGCGGCCAGTGCGGGGTCGGCGGCCAGGGTCTGATCGACCGCTACCGGGTCCGCGTCCAGGTCGAACAGGTGCCGGCAGCGGGCCACGGCCGGGGCCAGGTCCCGCAGATCGGTAAGCCGTAGGGCCGCCACGACATGCCCCTCCGCCGGGGTCAGCGCCACCTCGCCGGTGCCGTGCGGCAACCGCAACCCCCGGCGGTACGTCCCACCCTGGACCTCGTCGACCCCGGGCAGGGTACGCGCGGCCAGGAAGTCGAGCAGGGCACCCGCGTGCAGGGGCGGCCGGTACGCCAACCGCAGCGTGATCGTGCCCGATTCGCTGAGGGCCGTCCGTCGCCCGACCCGAAGCTGGGAGGGCGGCACCCCGTACACCTCGCGGATCGTGTCGTTGAACTGCCGGACGCTGCCGAATCCGGCGGCGAAGGCGATCTCGGCCAGACCAAGCTCGGTGCTCTCGATCAAGGTGCGGGCGGTCTGCGCGCGCTGTGCGCGGGCCAGCGCCAGCGGACCGGCACCGAGTTCGGCCCGGAGCATCCGGTGCAGATGCCGTTCGGTGTACCCGAGCCGGGCTGCCAACCCGGGCACCCCCTCCCGATCCACCACCCCGTCGGCGATCAACCGCATCGCCCGGCCCACCACGTCGGCGCGGAGGTCCCATTCCGGCGACCCGGGTGCCACGTCCGGCCGACAACGCCGGCAGGCCCGCAGCCCGGCCCCCTGAGCAGCCGCAGCCGAGGGAAAGAACCGGACGTTGTGCCGCTTCGGTGTCACCGCCGGACAAGACGGCCGACAGTAGATCCCGGTGGAGGTCACGCCGGTGTAGAACCACCCGTCGAACCGCTGGTCACGGCTGTCCACCGCCCGATAACACCGCTCAAAGTCCAGCTCCACACCCCCGATCATCCGCCCCACCCCGGCCTCCCGACTGGCGGCTTTCAGACCCCACCCTGCCCCTCGCTCCACCGCCCCACCCTGCCGCCAGCCCTGGAACCCGTAGCGCCACCCCACACCACGCCCGCCCGCCCTCACGCGCCGCCCCGCTGCCCTCGCCCCGCCCTCACGCGCTGCCCCGCCCGCCCCGCCCGCCCCGCCCCGCCCCGTCGATCATGCAGTTTCTGTCGGGACAAAAGAGATCTATCTGGGCGAATCAGCGACCAAAAGTGCAAGATCGAGGGGGCGGGGCGGGCGGGGCGGGAGGCGCGGTGGGGACGGGGAGGGAGGTGGAGTGAGGGCGGGGTGGGGGTGGGTGGGGCGGGAAGTGTCGGTTGTGGTGGGTAGCGTGCGCGCCAGCAACTCAAGAAGGGGCTGGCGATGGCGAGCGTGGTGGGTCGGGCGGCGGAACCGAGGCAGGGGCAACCGCCGCTGGACGAGGCCGTGGTCCAACGCTTCTACGAGCGGATGCGCGCGGTAGCGCCGGCAGCGGTCGGCGCCATCGATCGGGACCGTGCCGACGATCCGGCCCGGGCCTTCGCCGACACGGCCTGCGGGCGACTGCTGCGCTCGCTCGACGAGGACGGCGTACGGGCGCTCGGCATGTGGGTGCACCACTGGTGCATGCGCTTCTACGACGACGACACCCGGGCCGCACTGCGACTGCTGCGGGAGATCGCCGGCCGCCCGAGGCTCGGCTGGACGGCCGACGAGGTGCACTGGATGCTCCGCGAGTCGCACCAGGCCAACCCCAACGCCGCCGCCCGAATGACCCTTCCGCTGGCTGCCGCCGCCGAACTGGCCCCGGGCACCCTGCGGATCGACACCCTGGTACCCCAGCAGGCCGCCCCGACCCGCCACAGCTGACGAACCGGACCTGACCCACCGCTGCCCGGGGGTGCCGGGCGGCGGCGTAAGCTGGCTCGTCGTGAGTCTCACCATCGGCATCGTCGGCCTGCCCAACGTCGGCAAGAGCACCCTGTTCAACGCGCTGACCAAGAACGATGTGCTCGCGGCGAACTACCCGTTCGCCACCATCGAGCCCAACGTCGGGGTGGTCGGGCTGCCGGACGAGCGGCTGCACAAGCTCGCCGAGATCTTCGGATCGCAGAAGGTGATCCCCGCCCCGGTGTCGTTCGTCGACATCGCCGGGCTGGTCCGGGGTGCCTCGAAGGGGCAGGGGCGCGGCAACGCCTTCCTGGCCAACATCCGCGACGCCTCGGCGATCTGCCAGGTGGTACGCGCCTTCTCCGACCCGAACGTGGTGCATGTCGACGGCAAGGTCTCCCCGGCCGACGACATCGAGACGATCAACACCGAGCTGATCCTGGCCGACCTCCAGACCCTGGAGAAGGCGCTGCCCCGGCTGGAGAAGGAAGCCAAGCTCCGCAAGGACCGGGCCGCCGCGGTCACCGCGGCCAAGCAGGCCGTCGAGGTCCTTGACTCCGGTACGACCCTGTACGCGGGCGCCAAGGACGCCGGTATCGAGCTGGAGCACCTGCGTGAGCTGCACCTGCTCACCACCAAGCCGTTCCTGTACGTCTTCAACGTCGACGAGGCCGAGCTGAACAACGCCGAGTTCCTCGACGAACTGCGGGCGCTGGTGGCCCCGGCCGATGCGGTCTTCATGGACGCCAAGATCGAATCGGAGCTGGTGGACCTGCCCGAGGAGGAGGCCCGCGAGCTGCTGGAGTCGATCGGCCAGTCCGAGCCCGGCCTGAACCAGCTGGTCCGCGTCGGCTTCCGCACCCTCGGCCTCCAGACGTACCTCACCGCCGGGCCGAAGGAAGCGCGGGCCTGGACCGTCCCGGTCGGGGCGACCGCCCCGGAGGCCGCCGGGGTGATCCACTCCGACTTCCAGCGCGGCTTCATCAAGGCCGAGGTCGTCTCCTACGACGACCTGGTCGCGGCCGGATCGATGGCGGCGGCCAAGGCGGCCGGCAAGGTCCGCATCGAAGGCAAGGAGTACGTGATGCAGGACGGCGACGTCGTGGAGTTCCGTTTCAACGTCTGAATCCGGAGCCGGACGTATCGACGGCGATGCCGATCGGGGCGAGACTGGACAGATGCTGTCAGTCACCCCGAAAGGCCCGCGGAAGAACAATCTCGGTCGAGCGCTGCTGCACCTGTTCCTGTGGTACGCGGCCGTGGTGTTCGCCTTCGTCGCGCTGGCGTACACCTTGCCGGGCACCGGTGATCCCGACTGCCAGGACACCTCCTGCGCCTCGCTACGGGAAGGTGTGCTCGTCGCGGGGCTCTTCTACGGTGGTCCGGCGCTCCTGGTGGCGTTGCTCGTCAGCCTGCTGACCCTCGGGCTCATCGTCGCCCGGAGACCCCAGAGCCCGGCTCACCGGGTCGGGTTCGTCAGCTCCCTCCCCGCCTTCCTCGTGCTCGCCGCCGGCATCTGCGTCGTGCTCCGGTAACCCCGTCGGTCAACCGGCACGGAGGGCGTCGTCCACCCCGGGCTCGCGGGGACCCAGGTGCACCGGGTCGCGACCGGAGAGCACGTCCAGCGCGGCCTTCACGCTGGCGCCGTACTCGCGGGTGGAACTGATCCGCCAGGTGCGGGCGTACTCCCGGGCGGTTTCGTCGCCGACCCCGACGGCATCCACGCCGAGGTGGCGGCAGACCGTGACGGCACGGGCCAGGTGGAACTGCTGGGTCACCACGGTCGCCCGCTCCACCCCGAAGATCCGCTTGGCCCGCGCGCAGGAGTCGTACGTGTCGAAACCGGCGTAGTCCAGGATCACCTTGTCGGCCGGTACCCCGTGCTCTACCAGCCACCGCTGCATCGCCTCGGGCTCGTTGTAGTCGGCGTTCATGTTGTCGCCGGAGACCAGGATCGCCTGGACCTTGCCGGTGGCGTACAACTCCCGGGCGATCTCCAGACGGGCGGTGAGGAAGGGCGCCGGGGTGCCGTCCGGCTGGACCCGGGTGCCCAGCACCAGGGCGACCGGGGTGTCGGGGACGGTCTGCGCGGTGTGCATCCGCCCTTCGGCGCCGGACCGGATCCAGCTCACACTGGCCCAGCTCGCGGCGACCAGCAGCAGGGCACCGACCGCACCCGCGAGCACCGCCCGGCGCAGCCAGCGACCGCGACCGTTCTCCCGGATCCGACGCAGCCGGGCCAGCACAACGGTACGGATCGCCATGCGGATCATTCTCCCAGGCGGCGCCATGAGGGTAGGTGCGCCGAGGTGACCTTTGGTACGTTGGCCGCAGCGTCGCGTGCCGGTGGCAGACCGTGTCAGGCATGGAGGCGTCGGACCGAAGGGAATCGATGATGCTTATCGTCGTACCTTCGTCTCTCACCTGTGGGTGAGGGCGAGCAGACCAGGCTGGTGGCCTGGAGTCATGAGTTGCGCCGGGTGCACGAAAGACTCCGCGAAGCGCTGATCGTGACCAGGGAAGCCCTGGCCGACGGCGTGCCGGCGGAGCCGGCGACCAGAGATCTGTTGTTGTTCTGTCACGGGTTCTGTGCTGCCCTGACCGCCCATCACGAGGGCGAGGACCGTGAGCTGTTCCCCGCGATCGCCGAGCAGTATCCGCAACTGCGGGACACCCTGCGTTACCTCCAGCAGGACCATTCGATGATCGCGCACCTGTTGGGTGGGCTCCAGGCGGCGGTGGCGCGGGCCGCCCCGCCGGAGGAGTTGAACCGGCACCTGGAAGGCGTGGCGGCCATCATGGAGTCACACTTCCGCTACGAAGAACGCCAGCTCCTCACCGTGCTCGACACTCTGGCGCTGGCCGCCGATCCGGCCACCGTCCTCGGCCCCCTTTGAGATCTTGGTACGGGAGCGCCCTCAGAGGGGTGATCCCGTACCAAGATTCAAAACACTCGCTTTTCCCGAAGCCCGTGGCTCGGTGGGATCGCTTCGCTAACCCGAGTTGGGCTCGCTATTCGCGTGATCGGTGCGGCATTCGTCACAGTGGACGGTGAGCTGGGACTTGGACGTGCAGATAATTGCCGGACGTTAATCAATTGGTTGCTCGGGTATGAGACCTCGCAGGTGGTTGATGGCGATATGTCGCTTACCACCGTTTCTGTTGGCAGACTCAGGAGGTTTTATGAAGCGCTCGACCCTGCGTAACGGCATCCTGGCCACGGCTCTCGCGGGCGCAACCAGCCTGGCTGTGGCGTCCCCCGCCCAAGCCCAGGTGGAACCCTGCGTGCAGCGGATTTCCGTGATCAACAACGGTGGCTTCACCATGTCCTTCAACGTGGTGACCCGCACCGGCACCCCGACGCCCTCCACCGACACGTACCCGATCAACCAGTGGCGCGTGATCGACCTGACCACCACCGACATCCCCGAGGGCACCGACGTCCGCCCGGTGGTCAGCGCCACCGCCGGCAACACCGTGCCGGGCAACCGGTTCGTCTCGTACTGCCAGAACGGCCAGACCGCGACCTACACCGCCAGCGGCACCACGCTGGACTACCAGGTCACCCTGGTCCAGTGAGCCCAACCCCGGGCCGGGCACCGTCCCGGCCCGGGGGCCTCTCCGCTCGTACTCTCTCGACCCTGCCAGCGCCGGCGCTCAGTCGGACTTGCCGTCGCGCGCCTTGTCATCTCCGCGCAGCCACAGCGCACGCCCGGCGAACCGGTTGGACAACAGGCCCCCGACCGACTTGGCCCGGTCGAGGGTCTCGTTGCCGAGCCGCTTGGCGACATCGACGCCCTCCGCTCCGGTCTCCAGCGCCTTGTCCCGGATCTCCACGGCCGCCTCCACCCACTGCCTCGCTTCGGCCTCCTGCCGCTCGCGTTCGATGCCGAGCCGCCCCTGAAAGGTGACGATGGCGGCCGAGACGTGGTTGCTGGACTGCACCACCGCCGGAGCGTCGAACGGATGCAGCAGCACCTGGGCGTTGGCCGTGCCCGCAGCGGCGTTGATCCGGGTCATCAGACGCTCGGTGCACCGGGTGATGAGGGCCAGCCGGTTCTGCCGGGCAGTCCGCAACCCGAGGCGATGGCCGTCCAACTCCTCCGGAGACGAGTCCAGCACCCGGTCGAGTTCCAGTACGGCGATCGCGTCCTGAAGCTGGAAACAACGGGCCAGCACGGCGAGCCACTCCTGGCTGGTCGCCTCGGCTTCCCGGGCCGCCTTGGCCAGGTCACCGATCCCGGCCTTGCGCTCCAGCTTCTCGGCGAGCGCATCGAGCTGACGCAGGGCGTACGCCTGGGTCTCCGCGACGGTCGTCGGCACGGTCTGCACCTTCGACCAGGTGACCTCGTCGACCCGGCCCCGATTGTCCCGGATGGTCATGGCCTCCTCGATGACGAAGCCGACCCCGATCATGCGTGCCAGCACCGCGTCCTTCTGGGCGCGGAGCACATCCTCGACCTTCTCGTCGATCGCGGCGAGATAGTCGGTGATCTGTTCCATCTGTTGCCGCATCGCGAGCTGGGCCATGACCCCTGCGGCACCGGCCAGGACGGCCGGGTTGGCGAGGAGAGAACCGGGCCCCTCCGCGATCTGGATCCATGACTGGATCGAGCCCGGCTGGCCCACCATCGCGTGACTGACCCCGGGAGTCTTGCTCTCCATCAACCCGTACTTCTGGACGAGCTGCGCGGACTCCTCGGTGAGCTTGACCCACTGACCGGATTCCGCGGAGATCTCGGAGCCTTTCCCGGCGACCTTGGCCCCGATACTGAACAGGGACCCGAGTTGGGGCAGCCCCAGACGCTTCTGCGGTGGTATTCCTTCCGAGACGAGGAACCGTTCCACCGCCGCCGGATCTCCGAAGACCGCCAACCCGTCGCCGTCGCTGATCAGCTGAATCTCGTTACCCATCGTCGGCTCCTGAGGTGCATGCAGGGCTCGCGCAGATCGAAAGGCCCGCGGCGCATGTCGGCTGTCGTGCACGGTGTCGCCCGGGAGCGTACGGGCTGCGGCGTACGGTGGACATCACCGGAAGAGGTCCAGTTGCCCCACTGTCGGATAGCCGAGCGACGATCCGACGCATTGGTGCTGACCACATCCATCGCGGGCTGCCCATTACCCGGATAAATGGCAGGCGGCGTGGATCTTCGCTGGGTCATACTGACGCCCATGAGGCTTGCCGAGGCTCTTGCGCTGCGCGCGGATGCGGCGCGTCGTGCCGAACAACTCCGTGCCCGCATCGTCGCCAGCGCTCGATACCAGGAGGGCGAGACGCCCGCCGAGGACGCTGCGGCTCTGCTCACCGAGGCGGGCCAGGTGCTCGGTGAACTGGAGTCGCTGATGCGGCGGATCAATCGCACCAACGCCGCCACCCCGGTCGAGGGTGGCACCCTGACCGACGCGCTGGCCCGCCGCGACGTGCTTCGCTTGCAGCACGGCATGGTCACCTCCGCTGCCGCCGCCGCTGCCGGTGAGGGCCAGCGAGGGTTCCGTCAGTTGCGGTCCGAGTTGAAGATGATCCCGGCGCTCCCGGTGGCGCAACTGCGCAGCCAGGCCGACGACCTCGCCCGGCAACTCCGCGAGGTCGACACCCTGATTCAGCGGACGAATTGGGAGGTCGACCTGCTGGACTGAAGAGTTTGCGGAGCAGGTAGCCGACGTGGAGGCGTGCACGAACCCGAGAACCGGCGGGTAATCCGGTTCACTCCTGGTGCGCCGAGGGCAGGCGCAGGGGTTCGACTCCCCGACACACATCGCACGCCCAGCACAGCACACAGGTGACGGCGCACAGGGCACGGCACACTACCGGGTGCAGATCCACGACGGCGAGGGTGGGACAGGGGCTTTCCGCAACCCATGCGGCTCGTTCGCACTGCTGACGGGCCTATCCGAGCAACGCCGCCACCGCAGCCAGGGTGGCCAGGGACAGGGTCGTGGTCAGCACCACCGCCCGATTGGCCACCGCCTCGCCGACGCCGTACTCCTGGCCGAAAATGTAGGTGTTCTGCGCGGTCGGCAGACCAGCACACACCACCACGGCGAGCAACTGCGGCGCGGACAGGTCCAAGGCCAGCCCGGCCGCGTACGCGATGACCGGCTGCGCGGCCAGCTTCAACGCGGTGATCACGGCCAGCTCGGTCGGCCTGACCGGCTCTGCCCGCGCCGGTGCCGTTGTGTGCAGCGATGCACCGAGCGCGACCAGGGCGGTCGGCGCCGCCGCGCCCGCCAGCAGGGTGAGCGACGCCTCGGCCGCCGACGGCAGGTGCAGGCCGGCAGCCGAGCACACGACACCGAGCAGCGAGGCCAGGATCACCGGGTTGCGTACCGGCAGGGAGGCGATCCGGCGGACCCGTACCCGCCCGGCCGGGTCGCTGTGCCGGTCCAGGGCGACCAGGATCACCGGGGTCACCACCAGGGCCTGCAACAGCACCACCTCCGCCAGGAACGACACGTCGCCGAGAACCTGCGTGACGATCGGGATGCCGAGGTTCGCCGAGTTGACGTACCCGGCGGCCATGCCCCAGATGGGTCGTTCGCCGGGCTGGCGACCGAACAGCCGACTGGCCCCGACCCACCCGAATCCGAGGACCACGGCAGTGCTCACCCCGAAGGCGAGCAGCGGCCGGTTGGCGAACCCGGAGAGCGGCATCCGGGACAGGGCCAGGAACAGGGCGGCCGGCATCGCAAGATGGAACACGAACCGGCCGAGCACCGACGCCGCCGCCTCGCCCAGCAAACCCCAACGACAGGCCGCGTAACCGACCGCGGTGAGAATCCAGATCGGTACGAACGTCGCCACCAAGCTCATCCGGCCACCGGCGGGCGGACGTCGCGCCGGTTCAGGGACTTGTGGGCGTACGAGCCGAGAATCGCCTCCTGGGCGAAGGGGTCATCGACCTGCCGCAGGGTGAGCCCGGTGCCGTGACACTCCACCGCGATCAGATACACCGAGGCGCCCAAGGTGCTGGGCAGCCGGGGATTCTCCACCTGTCCGTCGACCGGGAGGCCACGCATTCAGCCTCGCATCCCGTACCGATGGAGCAAACACCCCGCTGATCCGCAGATTCACGGGGTCGACCCCAGCGCGCACAGTTACCGGCGAGCCCGCAGCCGTCGACTGTCAAGACGAATCCGTCGCTAGGACTGACCATCCATCAAAGTCGCTGCATCAAGCGTCAAGCTGCGGTCACTGTATTCTCCAGGATCGGCCCACGCCGTACCGTTCGGCTCGGTGGTGTCAGCTTCGGTATCCCGCGTAGCTCCACCTGCTCAACCTGCTGCTTCAGTTCGGGGCTGATCGGACGGCGGGGCACCGCCTGACGATGCTCTGCGGGCTGGCTGAGCTTGAGTCGCAACGAGACTAGCCATCCGGACGGAGAGTTCCGCTTGAGGTAAGAAAAGGTGACTTCGCGGAACTCTTCGAAATACCGCATCAATATCGCGCGGTCCTCGGCGCGTAAGCTGTCATCCCTCAACTGGTCACTGATCGAGGCAATCTTGATGTCACGAAGCAAGTGGTATGCGATCCACACATCGACGAACGTGTGACGACGGGTGTTACGGATGTGTGTCTCCATCACGTCGAGCAGGATGGCCGCTGATGGGCTGAACTCGATTCTTCCGGTCAGTAATTCGTCGGCCAGTCCATCTCGAAGGTTCCATAGTCGGTTGCGGAATTTGCTGTGCTGCCAGTTGGCATACTGCAGCACTAACCCATGGGGTAGAAGCGCCGCCACGACCAGCAGGACGAACATGACAACGGTGTTCGGACTCATCTCGAAGCCTCCCCTCACGCGGGCTCGGGTTGTTGATCTGGTTCAGTACTCAGGCGGAACTGGGTCAAAGTCTTCTCGAGGGCGTCGTTCCTGGACCTGAGCCGATCGATCTCGCGCTTCCGGCCCTGGCTGCGGATGACCGTCATCGTCCAACCGACAGACATCATGATCGAAATGGCGATGGTCACGCTCACGGTGGCCGTGAGCTCTGTTGTCTCGCCGGCGAAATCTTCGGTGATCTCCGCGATGACCCGTAGTGGCAGCACGGTGGAGGCGATCCAAAGCGAGATCCGCCCACCATCGATCATCCTGCTGAATAGCTGATACCGGAGGCGGAGAGCTTCGATCTTGAAATCTGACGAGGTCTGCCGCTTGCTCTGCTGTTGCTTCGGTGTCGACTTGCGAGGGCGGCGAGGCGACGGTGGTTGCGACATGGGCGGAGGGTATTCGACATGCACCTATGTGTGCGAACCGTGGGCGTTGATCTGTCAGCATGCCGACTTCCCCCTTGTCGGTTAAGTCCGTCCATCCTCATCGCGATCCGCCGTCTAGGGTGGCGACCCTGTATGGGTAACGACCCTTTCGCCCGTTTAGGCGCGGCTGGTGCTGGTCCTTCTCGCGGCATCGCGCCTTATCGATAAGGGTAGCTCCCCGCCAGGCTCGGCTCCGCGTCGAGCAGAGTAACTCCACATGTCTCGAACGCTTCTTATCGAGACCTTTAAGCTTCACCGGCTGGCCTAGAGCTTGGTCCCGACCTCAGGCCGAGGCCGGAGATCGCGGTAGAGTCTTGGCAAATCTCCGGTGGGTGATCCTTCCCGGCGGGCTGGTGGCTCGCCGCCGACTGTGACGGGACTCGAAGCGTAGTGACGACGACCGCGAGCGTGCACGATGTCATCAGGGCGATCCGCGAGAGCTCGCCGAGTAATCGGGATCGTGGCAGCCGCTTCGAGGAGCTGATGCTCCGATACCTGAGCACCGACCCGCAGTGGACCGAGCAGTTCAGTCGGGTGTGGATGTGGGCCGACTGGCCGGGCGCAGCAGCCGACAAGCGGGACACCGGCATCGATCTTGTGGCGCAGGATCGGGAGACGGGTGGCTTCTGCGCCATCCAGTGCAAGTTCTACGAGCCCCAGCACACGGTGGAGAAGAGGGATATCGACTCCTTCTTCACTGCCTCCGGCAAGGGTGGGTTTACCCGACGCTTGATCATCTCGACGACCGACAAGTGGAACGTCCACGCTGAGGCGGCGCTCGCCGATCAGCAGGTGCCGGTGACCCGTGTCGGGTTAGTCGAAATCTCGCAGAGCCCGGTCGAGTGGCATATGCCGAGTTACGGTCACCGGGCCGAGTTGACGTTGCGGAAGAAGCATGATCTCCGCAAGCATCAGCGTGAGGCAATCGACGATGTCTTCGCCGGCTTCGCCACGCATGATCGCGGAAAGCTGATCATGGCGTGTGGTACCGGCAAGACGTTCACCAGCTTGAAGATCGCCGAACGGCTGCAACGGGAACGCGCCGAATCCGGCAATGAGCACACGAACGTCCTCTTCCTGGTTCCCTCCATCGCTCTGCTGTCGCAGAGCCTGCGCGAATGGTCGTACGAGTCGGAGGTGACGCTGCGTGCCTTCGCGGTCTGCTCGGACGCGAAGGTCGGCAAGCAGCGGGCCGCCATGGGCGACGACAACGACATGGCAACGTACGATCTGGCCCTGCCCGCCACCACCGACCCGGACCGGCTGATCGAGCAGATGTCCCGGGTCGCGGCCGAGCCGGGGATGACTGTCGTCTTCTCCACGTACCAGTCCATCGCCACGGTGGCGGCGGCCCAGCGCAAGGGGCTGGCGCGCTTCGACCTGATCCTCTGCGACGAGGCCCACCGTACGACCGGCGTCACGCTGGCCGACGTTAGCGAGTCAGCGTTCGTCCGGGTGCACGACGATGCGTACCTCGGTGGGGATCGCCGCCTCTACATGACCGCGACCCCGCGCATCTACAGCGAGGAGACCAAGGCCGAGGCGCGCAACGCGGACGCGGTGCTGGCCTCGATGGACAACGAGACGATGTTCGGCCCCGAGTTTCACCGGCTGGGCTTCGGCAAGGCCGTCGAGCAGGGTCTGCTCACCGACTACCGGGTGCTCATCCTCACCGTGGACGAGGGCCGGGTTGCGCGGACGCTGCAACAGGGGTTCGCGGGCGACGATGCCGAGCTGCGCCTAGACGACGCCGCCAAGATCATCGGCTGTTGGAACGCGATGGCGAAGCGCACCGGCACGTTCGCCGATGGCACCGGGTTCGCCGAGGGCGAGGCACCGATGAAGCGGGCCGTCGCGTTCGCCCGCTCGATCGCCGACTCGACCGCGATCGCCAAGCGCTTCAACGACGTGGTCGACGCATACGACGACGCCGACGACGAGGTGCTGCGCTGCGAGGTCGAGCACGTCGACGGCACCTTCAACATGCTCCGGCGCAACAGGCTGCTCGACTGGCTAAAGCAGGACCCCGGCCCGGCCAACGCCCGCATCCTGTCGAATGCCCGCTGCCTGTCCGAGGGCGTGGACGTGCCGAGCCTGGACGCTGTCCTCTTCCTGCATCCCCGCAACTCGATGGTGGACGTGGTCCAGTCCGTCGGCCGGGTGATGCGCCTGGCCAAAGACAAGAAGTACGGCTACGTCATCCTGCCGGTCGCCATTCCGGCCGGCATGGCGCCGGAAAAGGCGCTCGCCGACAACAAGCGCTTCAAGACGGTGTGGCAGGTCCTCCAGGCGTTGCGCGCCCACGATGACCGCTTCAACGCGACCGTCAACCAGATCGAACTGAACAAGAACAAGCCCGACAACAAGATCGGCATCGGCAGCATCGGCCCGGGTGACGAGTCGCTCGGCGACCGCGACGGATCGAGTACGACCGACAGCGCCGAGGCCGCCAAGGCGAAGGAAGCCCAGAGCGCCAAGGGCATCCAGGAAGCACTCTTCTCCGTCACCGACTGGCGGGAGGCGATCTATGCCCGCATCGTCGACAAGGTCGGCCAGCGGCAGTACTGGGAGGACTGGGCGCGGGACATCGCCCAGATCGCGGAACGCCACGTCACCCGGATCAAAGCCGCCCTGACCCTGCCGGAGAAGCGCAACGCCTTCGAGGAGTTCATCGGCGAGCTGCGCGCCAACATCAACCCGGGCGTCACCGAGGCCGACGCCATCGACATGCTGGCCCAACACATCGTCACCAAGCCGGTCTTCGATGCGCTGTTCAAGGATTACGGCTTCGCCGAGCACAACCCGGTCTCCAAGGCCATGCAGCGGATGCTCGACATCCTCGACGACCAGGGCCTCGACGCCGAAAGCAAGAAGCTCGACGAGTTCTACGAGTCGGTGCGGGTGCGCGCCGAGGGCATCGACAACCACGAGGGCCGCCAGCGGGTCATCGTCGAGCTGTACGACAAGTTCTTCAAGACCGCCCTGCCGAAGACTGCCGACGCCCTCGGCATCGTCTACACCCCCGTCGAGGTGGTCGACTTCATCATCCGCTCGACGGAACAGGCGCTGAACAAGCACTTCGGCCGCTCGCTGTCGGACGAGGGCGTCCAGATCATTGATCCGTTCGTCGGCACCGGCACCTTCCCGGTGCGGCTGCTGCAATCCGGTTTCATCAAGCCGGAAGACCTGCTCCGCAAGTACACGAGCGAACTGCACGCCAACGAGATCGTGCTGCTCGCCTACTACATCGCCGCCGTCAACATCGAAGCCGCCTTCCACGACCTGGCCGGCGGCGAATACCGCCCCTTCGAAGGCATCGTCCTCACCGACACCTTCCAACTGGCCGAAGGCACCGCCAAGCTGGAAGGACTCGAAGTCCTAGAAGGCAACAGCGAACGCGCCAAGCGCCAACAACAACAAAACATCACCGTCATCATCGGCAACCCGCCCTATTCGGTAGGTCAGGACAGCCAGAACGACAACAATCAAAATCTTAAGTACGAAGTGCTTGACGAACGCATCAAGCAAACGTACGCAGCCCTCTCGACGGCCACGAACAAGAACTCGCTCTACGACTCCTACATCCGCGCCATTCGCTGGGCATCCGACCGCATCCAGGACGAAGGTGTCATAGCCTTCGTTTCCAACGGCGGCTACATCGACGGCAACACCGCCGATGGTCTGCGTAAGTCTTTGGTTGGCGAATTTGACGGAATTTACTGCTACAACCTTCGGGGAAACCAGCGCACCGCCGGTGAACTGTCTCGCCGCGAAGGCGGAAAGATTTTCGACTCGGGTAGTCGGAACACCGTAGCAGTATTGATATTGGTCAAGGGTGGATTGGTTGTGGAGAAGGCTGGGCGATGTGCGCTTCACTATCGGGATATCGGTGACTATCTGAGTCGCGACGAAAAGCTTCGGATAATTGGCTCACAAAGCCTCGACGATGTGGAGTGGAGTAGGCTAACGCCTAGCGCTGATGGTGACTGGATTAACCAGCGAGACGAGCAATTCTTGAAGTTCCGCCCTATTGGTGAGAAGGATAGGGCCATGCGAGCGAGCGCCATCTTCGGTGTGTACTCCGGAGGCTTGAAGACCGGGCGTGATCCCTGGGTTTACAGCTATTCCGGGTCTGCGCTTAGACGAAAAATCGGCTCTATGGTCGAGTTCTACAATCGGCAGGTGGAAGGGTTCAAGGCCTTCTGCAAGGCGAGGGCCATTCTTTCCCCTAAGTCGGCTGATGCTGAAAAGTATGTCGACTTCGATCCGACTAAGATTAGCTGGAACCGGATAGATAAAGTTAATGTTGCGAGGGGTGTTCGGTACTCCTTCGATGATCGACGCCTCTTCGTTTCGATGTATCGTCCCTTTGCCAAGCAGCATGTGGTTTTCGATGCGCGTCTTAACGATATGGTCTACCAGTTGGGGCGCCTGTTCCCGACGCCGGAACATCCGAACATCGGGTTTTACAACGTCGGTTACGGATCGGTGGTGCCCTTCTCGGTGCTTATGGTCGACAGCATCCCGGATCTTCATGTGACGGGTGCTGGCAGCGGTGGAGCATTCTTTCCGCGCTACAGCTACCAGAAGATCGGAGACGGTGAGGACCTGTTCGCTGCTGCCCAGCAAGCGGCCAAGTATGAGCGGGTGGACAACATCGGCGATGTGGCGCTGAGGGATTATCGAGAGACGTATAGCGACCAGTCGATTGCCAAAGACGACATTTTTTATTACTCCTATGGTCTGCTGCATTCGCCTGAGTACCGGAAGCGTTTCGCGGCTGATCTGAAAAAGTCACTGCCTCGAATCCCAAAGGTGGCTGACTTCCGTGGTTACGTCGAGGCTGGGCGTAAACTCGGCGACCTGCATGTCGGTTACGAGCGGGTGGAGCCGCATCCGGGCATCGTCGAGACTGTCGCAGGTGATGCCTCGACCACTCCGTTGGATGAGCTGTACCGGGTTAGCAAAATGAAGTTCCCTAAGGCGAAGGGCGTGACAGATCGGTCAACGATTCTCTACAACCACAGGGTTACCCTTAGTAGCATCCCTGAGGAGGCGTACCGCTACCAGCTCGGCGCACGCTCGGCCATCGAGTGGATTATCGATCGCTACCAGGTCAAGACCGACAAGGATTCTGGCATCGTCAACGATCCGAATGACTGGTCCGACGATCCGCGCTACATAGTCGCGCTTTTGAAGCGGATCGTCACGGTCAGTGTGGAGACGATGAAGATCGTAGACAACCTGCCTCCCTTGGACATCCTGGAGTAGGCAGGCGTCCACTTGAGACCCCAACTCGCTCGGTTGCTTCGTGCGGCCGGGACCGTGGCTCCGACGCGGCGATCGGGGCCACTAGCGGTCGTCGTTATCAATGACGTCTACGTCACGAGCGATCGTTCGAGTGCGGGGCGGCGACAGTCGGTGTGACGCAACAACTGAGTGCGTGACGATCTGTCGGTGCCGGACGGCTCGTGTCGTGAAAGCCCAGCTAAGGGCAGCTAAGCGCTACCTCGTCGCCAGGGAAGGTTTGCACGGTCCCGTCCGGCGCGCGGACCTCAAGGATCGGCACACCTTCGTCCATGTCCATCTGCCGGCGTTCGTTGCTGTTCGGCATCCTGGCGGAGATCGTGCTTCCCGACTGCACTTCGACCAGTCGTTGTTGGGGACGCGGCCGCACCTGCGTGAGCTGGCCACGGCTCGTGGTGACCAGACCCTCAAATCGCAGGACTGAGATCGCCCTCCGCACGGCGGCTCTGCCGATCCCGTACTCCTGGCTGAGTCGCGCCTCGCTCGGGAGTGGCGCCCCGGGAGGTAGCTCGCCGGATTCGACCTGGTTGCGCAAAAGATCAGCGAGCTGCACGTAGACCGGAGTGTGCGAACGCGGATCGATGCTCATGGCTCAATCCTTGACCCCACCGGGGCACGTCCACATTCAGGCATAAGATCCTAAGAGCTTGTGCGCATATGATCCTTGGGCTAACGTGCCAGAGACAGAGGGTGATCGAACGAAGGACATCTCGTCTGTCACCCGTCTAGGTGAGCTGCTCTGGTGCCGTACTGCCGGTGAGGGCTGCGGTGGCAGGGCCGTGGGCACCCGCCTGCCCGGGTTGGCGGGTGCCCACTTCCAAGAAGATCCACAACGGGAGGGGAGAGGGCGTGGGAATCCTCCGGCGTATCGGACGGTGGGTGTGGGCCGGTCGGGGCGAGTCGGTTCGGCAGACGCACGAGCCGGGCTACTACCGGTCGGCGGCGTACTCACCGTTGCGGCCGTGGCAGGTGCGGGGTCGGCAGTTCCGGTCCACCCGGCGTTGGCGGCGTGGGCTCGATCCGGAGGAGGTGCGTGAGTTCCTGGATCAGGTGGCCGACGACCTGGCCAGCGTCTACGACGCCCTCGGCGTCAGCAGGCAGGAGGCCGACCGGATCAAGGATGCGCTGCGCTGCTGGCAGTCCGAGCAGGCCGAGCGGGTCCACGCGGGGCAGCGCTGATGGGTCAGCGGTTCGTCATCCACCTGCCGGTGGTCGCCGGGGACCTGGCCGCCGCCGTACGCCTGGGTCGGGTGGTGGCGCGGTGGGCTAGCCTGCTCGCCCGGACCGACCCGGGGGAGACCACCGTCTCGGCCGAGGACTCCCAGGGCGTACGCCATCGGGTCTTCTGTGACCTGCGGGTGGTCGGTGGCCGGCGGTGTGTGCTGCGCGCCGACCACGACGGCCCGTGTTCCCGGCGGCTGTGGCCTGGTCAGCTGATGTAGTGCAGGATCACGTTGTGCACGTGGTGGCTCTTCTGGTCGCCCCGGAATTCCACCTCGTAGGTGTGCGTGCCGACGTGGATGGCGATGGCGCCGGTGGAGAAGAACGAGCCACCCCAGGACTTGTTGCTGACCACGCTGACGCTGGTGATCTTCGAGTACGGGATGCTGGTGATGGCGTACCGCTTGCCGATGAACGAGCGGTCCTGGATGATCACCCGCCGGTCGGTCAGCCCGATGAACCCGGTGCCGGTGCCGACGGCGTCGTACACGGCGATGATCTGTTCTTGGTCGAGCAGGCCGCTCTGGATCTGCTGGAACTGTTCCTTGCGGTCGTACGTGGGGTTGGCCATGGGCCCACGGTAGGCGGCCGACGCCAGTCCACCTGCCGGTCCATTTCCGGTCAGCCGGGCAGGCCCTCGCCCGGTTCGGCCACGGCCCGGTACGCGTCCTCGATGCGAGCGGCCAACAGGACCTCACCCTCGGTGAGGGGACAGTTGTCGTGGCCGACCCGAATCTGGGTGGTGTGGTCGGAGCGCCGGCTGATCTCCGGCCGGATGTGAAGGGCGTCCGCAACCACCTTGACTCGCTCCGTCAATGCGGCATGCTGACTGTCGTCGATTACCAACGTACGCCGGATCTGTTCGCCCTCACGCGTCCACCCGTTCAGCAGGGTCAGGGCGTCGCTGAGGTAGTCGTGCTTCGTACGACCGCCGAACAGCGCACGCATCACCGCGCCTCCCAGGCTTCGTTGCCGGCTTGTGGCCAAATCGTCGCCGCCCCGTGTCATTGTCGGTGTTCCTAGTCTTACGTTGCATGGGGGGTGTGTCCACGCCCACACTTCCGGGGATTCCTGGCCTGACGGATGACCAAGCTACCCAAACCGCCGATTGATCTGGCACGCTGGACGCCCGTGTGGACCGAACGGGCGAACGGTGACAGACAGGCCGCCCAACGCGAGCCGAAGGTGATCGTGGGGGCGGCGATCATCGATGGCGGCCGGGTACTGGCCTGTGCACGCTCCGCGCCACCAGAGGTGGCGGGCATGTGGGAGTTTCCCGGCGGCAAGGTGGAGCCGGGGGAGACCGAAACCGCAGCGCTCGTCCGCGAATGCGCCGAGGAGCTAGGCGTACGCGTGGAGATCGGCGAGCGGGTAGGCCGCGACGTCCGGATGGCCCACGGCCGCAGCGTCCTCAAGGTGTACGCCGCCCGCCTCCTGCACGGCGACCGCCCCCAAGCCCTGGAGCACAACGAACTCCGCTGGCTCTCCGCCACCGAACTGAACACCGTAACCTGGCTCCCCGCCGACACCCCCATAGTCGCCGCCCTCCACCCCCTCCTGTCCCCTTCCTAGCCCCTTCCTGACCCCTTCCTAGCCCCGTTGATCATGAGGTTGGCGGCAGTTTTCGATCTCCACGGTGCCGTCAACCTCATGATCAACGGGGTTCTATGAGAGGGAGAGCGGGCGGGGTTAGGGGGTGGAGAGGGCTTGGCGGACTACCCAGGGGATGTAGGCCGGGTCCAGGGTGTCCTGCCAGGTGAAGCGGAGGACGGACCAGCCGGCGTTGACCAGGCGGTTCTGGCGGCGGCGGTCGGAGAAGATCGCCTCCGGGGTGTCGTGCGCGCCTCGGCCGTCCGCTTCGGCGATCACTTTCCGTCTGCGCCAGCCCAGATCCCCGATGCCGAGCAGGTAGCCGTCGTCATCGCGTACCTCCAGTTGCAGGGTCTCGGGCGGCACCCGGCCGTCTACGCAGCGCAACCTGGCGCGGGTTTCCAGCGGGGACTGTGCCCGCTCGTCGGCTTCCGTCAGGTAGCCCCGCGCGGCGACCGCGCCTCGCCTGCGTCTGATCCGGCGGGCGATCGACCCGAGGTCCTCCTTGTTCAGTAATCCACGGTTGAGCGCTGAGTCGAGCACCGAGACGGCCGGGTACCGCTGGACGCGGAGGATGACGTCGCTGACCGTGCTGATGGGGTCGGTGGCCAGCAGACCGCTCAGGCTGACCAGCGATTTCGCCGGGTAATCCAGTTGGTGCAGCACGATGTGAGGTTGTCTGATCCGGGCCTGCTTCGCGGCCGCCGAGGGCAGACCGATGTGAATCTCGTCGGACGTCGGTAGGCCGGCGATCCGGTGGAGTTCGGCGGCGGTGCCGAAGACCGCGAACGCCGCCGGCCCCAGGGACAGCAGCGCTGCCCGGACCTGCTGACGCCGGGAGGGCTGCACCGCCCAGACCGGGCGCGGAAGGTAGACCGCCCGAGCCAGGGCCTGCCACCGCCCGAAGGTCACCAGGTTGTCGACCTCATGCCGGGTGAAGCCGGCCTCCAGCGCCTGCCCCCGACGAACCAGCCCGTCCTGCCGGCCCGCCACCCGCGAAACTCGCCCCTGTCGATCCACCCCACCACCCTGACCCGCCCCCACCCCCCACCGCAGCCCCTGTGGATAACCCAATCCCCGCCCTGTGGATAACTTCCACCCCAGCCTCGTTGATCATGAGGTTGGCGGCACCGTGGAGATCAACTACTGCCGCCAACCTCATGATCAACGGGGCCAAAAGGGCCACCGCAGAGGAGATGCGTTGGCCGGTCACGGTCACCGACGAGACCGTGTGGAACGCCGGCTTCGGCCTGGGACTGATCCTGGTGCCCCAGG
>NZ_JBEYUI010000022.1:0-93435 GCF_040643455.1 Micromonospora sp. NPDC047134 | reverse complement strand
CCTCGAAGGCCGCACCCCCACCGAGATCACCCGCAGCCTCAAACGCTACATAGCCCGCCAAATCTGGCGCACCCTCGAAGCCACCGCTTGACAAACACCTTCACAGATCTTGCACTTTCGGTCGGGGAATAACGGGCATACACCGCGTATCGGCGACCAAAAGTGCAAGATCGCGGGCAGCGGGGCGGGCAGGGTGCGCGGGGGCGCGGCTGGGTGGGGGAGGGAGGAGGGGTGGGTTATGGGTGGGTCAGGGGGAGGATGGAGCCTAGGCCGTTGGGGCGGCCTACTTCGGCGGTGGGGAGGACCAGTGCGGCGCAGCCGGCCGCTACCGCTCCTGCGTCGGCGGGGGTGTCGCCGACCATGAGAGCCCGTTCCGGGTCGACGCCGAGCATGCCGCAGGCCCGCCAGAAGATCGCCGGGTCCGGCTTGCAGCGGCCCACCTCGTACGACAGGACGAAGGCGTCGACCAGGTCGGCCAGGCCCCATGCGGCGAAGTGGGGACGGATATCGAAGCCGATGTTGCTGACCACGGCCACCCGTACCCCGGCGGCCCGCAGGGCGGTCAGGATGGGGGCGGTGTCCGGGTACGGCACCCAGCCCTCGGGGGTCAGCACCCGCTCGTAGAGGGCCTCGGCCAGGCCGTCGATGCCGGCGTCGACCGTGGCGGCCAGCCCGGTGTACGCGCCCCGGTGGGCGTGCTCGTACAGATCACGGTCGGCCCACAGCTCGGCCAGGTGCGGTGGTACCCGGGCCGGCAGTGGCCCGCCGGCCCGACCCGCGGTGAGCAGTCGGTCGGCCAGCGCGGTGGCCCGGACCCGGTCGAGTGCCACCCCGCAGGCCGCCGCGGCGGTCAGGACCCACTCGCGCGGCTCCTCCACCTGGGCGAGGGTGCCGTGGAAGTCGAGCAGTACCGCCTCCACCGGACGGCGGGAGGGGGTCGGCTGGTCATCGCGTACGGGGTGGGTCGGTTCGGCATGATCCGGCACGTGGTGCACCCTACCGACCCCCTCCGACCCGCCTGCCGGTCGGCCTTGCCGGGTGCGGTGTCAGGCGTACGGACTAATCTTGGTGACATGTCGAGCCCCGCCGAGCGGTACGCCGCGGCGCGCCGCCGGGCCGCCCAGGCCTCCCAGTTCCCGGCCCTGGAAGAGTTCACCTCCGACCTCGGGTTCGACCTGGACGACTTCCAGCGTGAGGCGTGTCAGGCCCTGGAGCGGGGCAGCGGGGTGCTGGTGTGCGCCCCGACCGGCGCCGGCAAGACCGTGGTCGGTGAGTTCGCCGTACACCTGGCGCTGCGGGGGACCCCCGGGCAGCCGGCGCCGACCGACGGCACCCGGCGCAAGTGCTTCTACACCACCCCGATCAAGGCCCTGTCCAACCAGAAGTACCACGACCTGGTCGATCGCTACGGTGTCGAGCAGGTAGGGCTGCTCACCGGCGACAACGCCATCAACGGCGAGGCCCCCGTGGTGGTGATGACCACCGAGGTGCTGCGCAACATGCTCTACGCCGGCTCGGCCACTCTGGAGGGCCTGGCGTACGTGGTGATGGACGAGGTGCACTACCTGGCCGACCGGTTCCGGGGCGGGGTGTGGGAGGAGGTCATCATCCACCTGCCCGCCTCGGTCACCCTGGTGTCGCTGTCGGCGACGGTGTCCAACGCGGAGGAGTTCGCCGACTGGCTGATCACCGTACGGGGTGAGACCACCGTGGTGGTCAGCGAGCACCGGCCGGTGCCGTTGTGGCAGCACATGCTGGTCGGCAAGCGGATGTTCGACCTGTTCCACGACGCGGCGGCGGCCCGCAAACACGACGTGCACCCGGAGTTGCTGCGCTACACCCGGGAGACCGTGCGCCGCCTGGATCTGGGCGAGGGGCGTGCCGCCGGTTGGGGCGGGCGGCGGGGTCCCCGCTGGCGGGGACCCTCCCGGCCGGACATCGTCGAGCGGCTGGACCGCGAGGGGTTGCTGCCGGCCATCCTGTTCATCTTCAGCCGGGCCGGCTGTGCCGCGGCCGTGCAGCAGTGTCTGGCGGCCGGGCTGCGGCTGACCTCGCCGGAGGAGCGGGCCGAGATCCGCCGGGTGGTGGAGTCCCGGGTGACGGCCATCCCCAGTGAGGACCTGTCGGTGCTGGGCTACTGGGAGTGGCTCGACGGCCTGGAGCGCGGGCTGGCCAGCCACCACGCCGGGATGCTGCCGGCGTTCAAGGAGGTCGTCGAGGAGTTGTTCGTCCGAGGGCTGGTCAAGGCGGTCTTCGCCACCGAGACCCTGGCCCTGGGGATCAACATGCCGGCCCGCTGCGTGGTGCTGGAACGTCTGGTCAAGTACAACGGCGAGGCCCATGTCGACCTGACCCCGGGGGAGTACACCCAGCTCACCGGGCGGGCCGGGCGGCGGGGCATCGATGTGGAGGGGCACGCCGTGGTGGTGTGGTCCCCGGAGACCGACCCCCGGCACGTGGCCGGGCTGGCCTCCACCCGCACCTATCCGCTGCGGTCCAGCTTCCGGCCCTCGTACAACATGGCGGTCAACCTGGTCGGCAGTGTCGGCGCGGCACCGGCCCGGGAGCTGCTGGAGTCCTCCTTCGCCCAGTTCCAGGCGGACCGGTCGGTGGTCGGCCTGGCCCGGCAGGTGCAGCGCAACACCGAGACCATCGAGGCGTACGGCGTGGAGGCGCAGTGCCACCACGGTGACTTCGACGAGTACTTCGCGCTGCGGGTGGCCATCGCCGACCGGGAGCGGGCGATCGCCCGGCAGGGGCAGAACCAGCGCCGGGCGGCGGCGGTGGCCGCGTTGGAGCGGCTGCGGGTCGGTGATGTGATCCGGGTGCCCTCGGGGCGGCGCGCCGGCCTGGCCGTGGTGCTGGATCCGGCCGCGGGTGGCTTCAGCGAGCCGCGTCCGCTGGTGCTGACCCAGGACCGCTGGGCCGGGCGGATCAGCCCGGGCGATTTCACCACCCCGGCCGAGGTGTTGGCCCGCATCCGGGTGCCGAAGAACTTCAACCCTCGTAACCCGGCCGCACGCCGGGACCTGGCGGCGCAGGTCACCGGCACCGGGCTGGACCGGCACAGCCGGCGGGGTGCCCGGGGTCGGCAGTCGGGCGAGGATCACCAGCTCACCCAGTTGCGTGCCGAGCTGCGACGGCATCCCTGTCACGCCTGCCCGGAGCGGGAGGAGCACGCCCGCTGGGCGGAGCGTCGTCGTCGGCTGGAGCGCGACACGGAGGAGTTGCGGGAGCGGGTGGCCGGTCGGACCGGATCGCTGGCGCGTACCTTCGACCGGATCGTCGCCCTGCTCACCGCCCGGGGCTACCTCACCGCCGAGGGTGAGGTGACCGACGCCGGGCGGATGCTGAGCCGGATCTGGACGGAGACGGACCTGCTGGTGGCGGAGTGTCTGCGGCGGGGGGTCTGGGACGGGCTGTCACCGGCCGAGCTGGCCGCTGCGGTCTCCGTGGCGGTCTTCGAGGCCCGGCGTGACGTCGACGAACGGGCATCCCTGCCGCGCGGGCCGGTGGCCGAGGCGGTCGACTCGACCTTGAAGCTGTGGAGCGAGATCGAGGCCGACGAGGCCGGCCGGGGCCTGACGGTCACCCGGGAACCGGACCTGGGGTTCGCCTGGCCGATCTACCGCTGGGCCCGGGGGGAGGCGCTGGCCAAGGTGCTGGCCAGCGGACACGAACTCGATGGCGAGATGCCGGCCGGTGACTTCGTCCGGTGGGCTCGTCAGGTGGTGGATCTGCTCGGTCAGATCGCCGACTCCGGTGGTGCCTCGACCGAACTTCGGGCCACCGCCCGGCAGGCGATCGGCGTGGTCAACCGGGGAGTGCTCGCCTATCACGCACCCGCCTGACGGTCCGTGAGTCGGGGCTGACCTGTCGTGATGTCACCGATTCACAACGTTCCGCGCCCGCTGGTCGCTCCTATTGTGCCTGGTGGGAGGTTCCCTGATCATTTTACCGGCGCGTAGCCCGCGTGCCGTGTAGCTCTGGGGGGAGCCGCCGTGGCGGAGATGAATCACTTTGAATACGGATGGATCACACCCGCGCTCAGTTACGCGCTGTCGGTGCTGGGTTCCATCCTCGGGCTGATCTGTGCGGGCCGGATCCGGACCGCGTCGAGCACCGGTCAGCGGATCTGGTGGGGGACCCTGGCAGCCTGGGCCCTGGGTGGCACCGCCATCTGGACCATGCACTTCATGGCGATGCTCGGCTTCGCCGTCAGCGGCTCCCGGATCCGGTACGACGTGCCGATCACCGTGGTCAGCGCCCTGCTAGCGGTGGTGGCGGTCGGCATCGGGTTGGCCATCGTCGGCACCGGTCGGCTGTCGGCGGTACGGGTGCTCGCCGGTGGCCTGTTCACCGGTGCCGGGGTGGCGGCGATGCACTACACCGGCATGGCCGCGATGCGGCTGAACGGGGACCTGGGGTACGACCCCACCCGGGTCGGCCTCTCCGTGCTGATCGCCGTGGTCGCCGCCACGGCCGCCCTGTGGCTGGCGATGACGGTTCGTCGCGGCATCGCCATCTTCGCCTCGGCCCTGGTGATGGGGGTCGCGGTCAACGGCATGCACTTCACCGGGATGAGTGCCCTGTCGGTGCACCTGCACGAGCAGCGCAGGGAGGTCGCCGGCGCCGAGGTGGGCAGCCTGCTGATCCCCATCGTCCTGCTGGTGATCTTCGGGGTGGTGGGGCTGGTCTACGCGCTGCTGGCGGCGCCCACCGAGGAGGACCGGGCGGCGGCGGCCTATCTGGACGCCCGCCGGGCGGCCCCCACCCCCGAACCGGTCGCCGTCGACACGCCGGACCCGGTGGGCCTGCGCGCCCGCTCGACCCTGGCCCGCCCCGGCGCCCCCTTCCCGTCCCGTCGGGACCACCCGCCGCGCTGACCCCGGCCCCGGTCGGAGTCCGGGAAGAAGCGCTGGTCAGGGCCGCGATCGGTGGAGGCCGGCCCGGCTCCCGGCAGTCGAGGGCTGCCGGCGCGTCGACCCTCCCTGCTGGACGGTCGCGGAAAGTGTCATACCCGGTACCCACCATGTATTCATGGCTGTCCCCGCCCTCACCCCGCGCAACACCCCGCCGCGCTCGCTGCCGTTGCGCGAGGCGCGCACCCGACTGAGTCAGCTCGTCGCCATGGCGGAGCTGACCGACACCGTCACCGTGGTCACCCGCGACGGTGACCCCCGTCCGATCGCCGCCATCGTGCCGGCCGAGGCCGCCCGCAGTGCCGCCCAGGCCCGCGCGGACGCCGGTCGGCTGGCCGAGGTCACCGCCGGCTGGTCCCGACGCCTCGAAGCGCAGCGGGAGCAGGCCGGTCGTCGGCACGCCGCCGAGTTGCGCGCCATGCGAGCGGCGCTTGCCGAGGTGTGGGCCGAGCTGGAGCGCCGGGCCACCCCGGGCGATGCCGAGGTGGCCCGGCTGCGCGCGGCGCACGCAGACCTCCTCGCCGGCTGATAGCGCCTGCCGCCGACCCTGGCTCGCCCGAGCGTGCCTGGCGGTCCCAGCACTCCCCGACTGCCTGCTGGCCCCGACTTGCCCGAGCGTGCGCCGGCCCCGACTCGCCCGAGGGTGCCGGCCGGCCCCGACTCGCCCGAGGGTGCCGGCCGGCCCGGGCTCGCCAGAGGGTGCCTGCCGGTCCGCAGCCTGCCCGAATCTGCCGGCCGCAGCTCGCCCGGTGTCTGCTGGTCGCCCGGTGGCGACCCTCGGCCACAATAGACTTTCGCGATGGCGGTAGTCGGGGGTGACGATGAGTGAATCCGAAGGACCGGTCGGCGATCCGCTGCCGCAGCGCCCCGCCGAGCCCGCTCAGCCCGGCGAACCAGTCGGGCCCGCCGCCGCGAACCGCACCCGGTGGCTGCGCCTCGGCGCGCTGATCGTGCTGCTGGTGGTGGCCGCGGTCACGGTGGTGCGGGTGGTCAGCGCGACCGCCCCACCCAGCCGGGAGCAGTTGCGGGAACGCGCCGAACTCACCGGCAAACAGGAGCTGCTGATCGGGGTCAAAGACGATCAGCCGGGAGTCTCGCAACAGTTGGAGACCGGTGCCTTCGTCGGCTTCGACATCGAGATCGCGTACATGATCGCCGAGGATCTGGGCTTCGAGGCGTCACGGGTGCGGTTCCTGCCCATCGAGAGCGAGGACCGGGCCCGTCGACAGGCCCGCGACGGGAATCGGTACGTCACGGTCGATCTGGTGATCGCCTCGTACAGCATCACGGAGGAGCGTCGGCGTCAGGGTGTGATCTTCTCCGCGCCGTACCTGCAGACCGAGCAGTCCGTGGTCACCCGGGCGGACAGTGATCTGCGGCCGACCACCTTCGCCGACCTGGCGGGCCGCACGGTCTGCACCTTGGCGACCTCCACGGCGGAGCAGAACCTGGCCGCGGCAGGCGCTCGGGCGCACGGGCGTAACCGGATCAGCGACTGCATCCGGGAACTGCACGACGGCGAGATCGACGCGGTCACCACGGACGCGGCGATCCTGGCCGGATTCGTGGCTCCGCCGGCCGTCGAAGCGGCGCCCCCGAAGGTCAAGATAGAGAACCCCAAGCCGTTGCGTCACTTCGACATCGGCGCCTCCGGTGACGAGTTGTGGGGGGTCAACACCGGGCCCAACCCGGCCGTGCGTGACCTGGTCAATCTCTCCTTGGAGCAGGCGCGTACCGGCCGCAACGGCAAGCGGTGGCGGACCGCCTTCGACCGCTATTTCGGCTACGCCCAGCAGTACAGCGTCGAGCAGCAGGTTGCCGTCGACCGGCAGCCGCCGCCCGGCCCGGGGGACAAGGTGGAGGTGCGGCAGTGGCCATGGGAGAGGTTCGCCTGGCGGCACCCGAGCCCAGCCCGGCCGGGCCCGGCATTCGTCGCCGCCCGGGGGCGCGCCAGACCCAACAGTGGCTGCTGACCCTGCTGCCGGCCTTCCCGGTACTGCTGCTGGTACTGCGGTTGTGGCGGCTCAGCCGGCAGGACATGTCGACGATGCTGCTGCTGGTGCAGTACGTCAGCCCGCTCGGGTTGCTCAGCGCGCTGCTCATCGCCCTGGTCTGGGCGGTGCCCCTGGTGGTGCTGCTGCCGGTCGTGCTCGGCCGACTGTTGCAGGTCAGCGCCCCGGACCGGTTCGATCCGGAACGCTCACTGCTGGCCTACATCGCCGTGCGTACCCCCGGTTGGGTGCCGGTGGTCGCCGCCGCCCTGGCCGCTCTCACCTGGCAACTGCGGTTCCTGCCGGGCCTGGTGATGCTGCTGGTGTGGCTGGTCGCCCTGCACACCCGCAGCCGGTACCCCGACCGGCCGCGGCTGCTGCTGGTCACCGGCCTGATTCTGCCGGTCGTCGTCGCGGCGGCCAGCTACGCCTGGCTGGCACCGGCCATCCGGTCGGCGGTCGGGCACGGGGAGTTGGCCACCGCCCTGCTGCTGGCCCTGCCGCCCGCCGGGGCCCTGGTGCTGACCGGCCCGGTGCCGGCGCGGATGGCACCGACCGTGACCCGGATGGTGATCTACGCGGTCGGGGTGCTGATGCCGCTGTTGACCGGCACGGTGTTCCTGCGTGTGCCGTTGCTGCCGGCGGTGGCCGTCGAGGTCGGCGCGCCGCACACCCAGGAGGTGGTGCTGGGCGAGGCGGTGACCGTCACCGACCGGATGACGATCGTGTTGAGCCGTACCGGGGAGATCCGCTTCCTGCCCAATGACGAGGTGCGGGCGCAGGTGCTCTGTCCGGACGCCGGTCGGGTGCCGAGCAGCCGGGTGGCCGTGGCCGGATGGCCGGTGGAGGACACCGCCCTGGAATGGCTCATGCCGCGCCGACCGGTGGGCGCACCGGACTCCCGCTGCACCGGCCTGGTGCCGTTGCCGACACCTTCCCCGTCAGCCGGGTCGTGACCGCCCCTTGAGGCGCCGGCCCAGCTCGCGGGCGATCTCCCGGTCGGCGTCCCGGGCGGCCAGCGCCTGACGCTTGTCGTACGACTTGCGGCCCTTGGCCACGGCCAGTTCGACCTTGGCCCAGCCGCCGGAGAAGTACATCGACAGGGGCACCAGGGTGAACCCGCCCTCCCGGATCTGGGCCAGGATCCGGGCGATCTCCACCCGGCGCAGCAGCAGCTTGCGGGTCCGCCGGGGTGCGTGGTTGGTCCAACTGCCGTAGCCGTACTCGGCGATGTGCAGGCCGTACAGCATGATCTCGCCGTCGCGTTCCTGCGCGAAGGCGTCGACCAGGGAGACCCGACCCGCCCGTAGCGACTTGACCTCCGTGCCGGCCAGCACGATCCCGGCCTCGTAGGTCTTCAGGATGGTGTAGTCGTGCCGGGCCTTGCGGTTGGAGGCGACGATCGTCCGCTCGCCGCTGCCAGAGGTGCTCACCCGCCGAAGGATATCCGCCGATCAGCCTGCGTGACGGCTCGGAGCCGGGGTGGTGCGGTGCGATCGCCTACCTGGTCAGCCGGGGTGGCGGGCGAAGAAGTCGGCCACCACCTCGGTGTGGGTGGAGAAGGCCAACTCGGTCGGCTCGGTCAGCACCAGCCACTCGGTGGCCTCTGCGGTCGGGGCCGAGGGGGGCAGCTCCTCGATCGGGCGGGCGGGCAGTTCACCGAAGACGAGGAGGGTGCCGCCGGCCGGTGCGCTGTGCACCGCGACGAGCTGCACCCCGTCCGGGTCGGCGATCAGCCCGGTCTCCTCCCGCAGCTCCCGCACCAACGCCCCCGCCCACTGCTCGCCGTGCTCGATGAAGCCGCCGGGCAAAGCCAACAGCCCACGGGCCGGCTCGATGGCCCGCCGGACGGCGACCACACCCAGGCCGGTCGGGGTACGCACCGGCAGCAGGGCCACCGCGACCGGCAGGGGGTTGCGCCACACCGTCTGGCCGCAGTGCCCGCAGCGCCTGGGCCAACCGGCCTGGACCGGATAGGCGGTGCCACAGTACGAGCAGTGTGAATGGGCCACTCCGGTCATGCCGATGCACGTTACGCCCGCCCACACCCGCTCGCCGGCCCGGGTCCGGCCGCCAAGGCGCTCTAGGAGATGGCGAGGCGGGCGCTGCCGATCACGTCGATGCGCCCCCACCGCCCAGGAATGTCGAGCATTTCGATCCGACCGAAGCGCTGCGGGATCGCCGGATCGACCACGAGGTGTTCACCGTACGGTTCCAGGCCCAGCAGGGTGCGCAGCAGCAGGAAGGTGGCCCCGGTGGCGGAGGCCTGCGGGCTGTTCGCCGCCGGGTACGGCACCGGACACCGGGTCAGTTTTCGGTCGTAGCCGGCGAAGGCCTCCGGCATCTGCCCGCCGAAGTGCTGGGCGGCCTCGATGAGGGACTCGGCGATGATCCCCGCCTCGGCGGCGAAGCCGTATCGGCGCAATCCGGCGGCGATCAGGGAGTTGTCGAACGGCCACACCGTGCCGACGTGGTAGCCGAGGGGGTTGTATCTGGCCTGCCCCGTGCCCAGGGTCCGCACCCCCCAACCGGAGAACAGCCGCGGCCCCATCAGGTGCCGGACGACCGCCGGGGCGTGGGCTTCGTCCACGATGCCGCTCCACAGCAGATGGCCCATGTTGGAGGCGAGGGCGTCCACCCGGTCGCCGTCCGGGCCGAGGGCCAAAGCGAAGTACTCCCCGTCGTCGATCCAGAAGTCCCGGTTGAACCGCTGCTTGAGCTCCTCGGCCTGTCGCTCCAGGCGGTCGGCGTACGCGGGATCGCCCCAGAAGTCGCGGGCCAGTCGGGCACCCCGCCGCTTGGCGTCGTACACGTAGCCCTGAAGTTCGCAGGTGGCCCGGGGCAGCCCGGGTAGCCGACCGTCTGCGTAGCAGATCGCCTCCGGGGTGTTCTTCCAGCAGTGGTTGATCGCCCCGGACTGCTCGTTGCGTCGCTGGTACCACAGGTAGCCGTCGCCGCGGAGGTCGCCGTACTCGTCGATCCAGTGCAGGGCCGCGCGGGCGGCATCCTCCAGCTCGCGGACCAGTTCGCCGTCGCCGGTCCACCGTTCGTACTCGTCGAGCAGGACGACGAACAGCGGGGTGACGTCCGCTCCACCGAAGTACGGCGACTGGGGTTGCTCCTCGAAGGCCGTCATCTCCCCCTGCCGGAACTCGCTGATTATCTTGCCGGGCTCCTCGTCCCGGAAGTCGTCGAGCACGGTGCCCTGTGGCAGGGCGAGCAGTCGGAGGGTGGTGGCGGCCATGCCGGACACGAAGGGCAGGATCTGGAAGCAGGTGAGGATGGAGTCGCGGCCGGTGATGGTGGCCAACCAGGGCAGCCCGGCGGCGAGCATCGTCTCGTGCGGCGCCGTCAGCGGGGAGAACCGCAGGCTGGCCAGGTCACTCAGGCCCCGTCGGTAGGTGGTGGTCAGCGGCTGCCAGTCACAGTCGAGTCGGGGCGCCTCGGTCAGCCACTGCCTCAGGTCAGGCCGCGACCGGGTGCCGGCCTGGCGGTCCGCGTGCCCCAGCCGGTCCCGTACGTCCGCGCCGTCCGGGCGCAGAATCATGCTCTGTACGCGCAGGGTGGTGCTCCACCGCCCCTGCCGGTCGACCCGAATGCGGTAGGTCATCCCGTGGCGGTCGACCTCGACGGGTTCGCTGGTCGAGACCTCGGTGGCGCGATGGAACCGCTCTCGGCGGTAGCCGAGCCGCAGGCGGTCCTCCGACACCTCGCGGTAGCCGCGCGACTGCGACGCCCGTGGCAGGAGCACCTTGTAGGTCGACGCGAAGTCGCTGTCGATGTCGATGCGGAGGACGTAGTCGGTCGGCTCGCCGGTGTGGTTGAGCACGGTCAGGCGTTCGGTGAAACTGCTCTCGGAGATCCACCGGTCACGGATGACGGAGACCTTGGCGTCGACGTAGTGGGTCGGGTTGCCGGGGACCAGGAAGAAGCGGATCTCGTTGTAACTCGGCTCGTGCACCGCCAGGGGGTGCAGCTGCTCTCCGTTGATGCTCAGCCGCCAGATGGACAGGAACCGGGTGTCGTAGGCGAAGAATCCGCTCGGGCCGGGCGGGTTGGAGGTGATGTCCCCGTTGTCCTCGCTGAGGGCGAAGATGTTGCCGTCGAGGATGCGCGTCATCCGCCTCATCACGGTTTCCGATCTTCCGCCGAGGTCGCTCTGGCGGCCCCGATCCGGGGATGGCGGGCTCCTTTGGGTGGAGCGAAGAGGCGTTCCAGCATGATCACGAAACGGAACTCGCCGTCTGCGGTGAAGTCGTTGCGTAACCAGGCCGGCACCGGCTTGACCTCGCCGTACGCCATTCGAAGGAACAGGGTCTCGTCGGTATTGATCACGGTGTCGGCCTCCGCCGGGCCACCCTGGGACACCGTGATCCGACCCCGGTCGATGGTGACCAGCCAGTGGTCCACCCCGCGCGGGTTGACCAGGTCGAAGCGGATCCGGCCGGAGACCTGCCGGAGCATCCGACCTCCGCTGCGGGTGAGGTCGTCGAAGAATGCCCGCACCGACTCCGACATCGCACCAACTCCAAGGGTCCGGCGGCGATCGACAGCACTGTCAGCGGATCGATCACGGGCAGGAAGCCGCACTTTTGTCACTTTAGCGGCTTTGATCCCCATCCGGGGTCCTCTCTGCCGAGCCGTCGGCTCCGGCGACCGCCCCGCAATATCGCCGTTGGTTTGCGCTGCGGATGCGTCTATGGTGGTTCGATGTACCCCGTCGCCCTGCCCAACCGCGTCGCCGTCGTCACGGCGCCGCCGGTGTCGGCTGCGGCGAAGGCGGTGGCCCAGGTTCCCGCGCAGGCTGGTAGCGGCCAGCCGAGCCCCGCAGGCCGGAGCCCTCCGGAAGTCGTCCACACCCACAGGACGACCAAGGGCGAAGCCACCGGCTTCCGCCCCTTTTCTTTTTCCGGAGAAGGGATCACGGCATGAGCACCACCCACGATCAGAAGTGGTTGACCGACCTCAGGACCACCCTGACGGACGAGTTCGAGACGCAGACCGCCCGGCTGACCCAGTTGACCGCCGACACCGGCGACCCGGGCGAGGCGCACACCAACGCCGCCTTGATCGCGGCCACCCGGCAGAGCCTCGCCCAGATCACGGACGCGCTGCAGCGGCTGAGCAGCGGTAGCTACGGCGACTGCGAGAAGTGCGGCACGGCCATCCCGCGCGAGCGGCTGGAGATCCTGCCGCAGGCCCGCTTCTGCGTGCCCTGCCAGCAGAAGCAGAATCGCTGACCGGCGCGGGCTGTCGCACCGACCTACCGGTGCGGCAGCCCGCCCTCGCCGGGCGCGGCGGTCTCCCCGTCGGCGGCAGCCGGCCCGGTCCCTCCGGCGGGGGGCGACGCCATCTTCAGCGGGGCGGTGACGGTGGCGGTCAGGCCGTCGGACCGGTGGGTGAGGGTCAGCGCCCCGGTCAGCTGATGAGCCAGCCAGAGCCCTCGGCCGCCCGGGGTGTCGGTGGCCGGTCGGTGCACCGTCAGATCGGCGCCGCCGGGCCCGTGGTCGACCACCGCGCAGACCAGCCGGTCGGCGTACCGGAGCAGTTCCAGTCGGCCCCGACCACCGCCGTGCAGTACGGCGTTGGTGACCAGTTCGTGGACGGCCAGGACGAGATCCTCGGCCGCGTCGCCGTGCAGACCGGCGGCGGCGATCTGTGCGGCGAGCAGGTGCCGCAGCGCGGTCACGGTCTGTCCGGTGAAGGACAGTGACAGCAGGGAGTCGACCTCGTCATCGCCGGATGATGCGCCGTCCGGGCCGCTGGCGTCCGGCCGGTCGAGGTTGCTCATGCTGGCAGATTACGTTGTCCGCCGAGATCCGCACTCCTTGCCCGAGGGCAAGTTCCGGCGCCATGGTGGCCGCCGTGCCCGCGTCGTGCTTTGCTCTGCTTCAATCCGCGCCACGCCTGTCCCGAAGTCGGGGCGGCGCGGCCGGGCCGCGCCCTGAGGTGGCCGGGGCGCGACGAGGAGGACAAGGAGACCCCTACATGGCTGACTTCGTCGGTGCCGTAGACCAGGGCACCACCAGCACCCGTTTCATGATCTTCGATCATTCGGGCAACGAGGTGGGTCGCCATCAACTGGAACACCAGCAGATCCTGCCGCAGGCCGGCTGGGTGGAGCACAATCCGCTGGAGATCTGGGAACGGACCCAGACGGTGATCCGTACCGCCCTGAACACCCACAGCCTGGCCGCCTCCGACCTGGCCGCGCTCGGGGTGACGAACCAGCGGGAGACCACCGTGGTGTGGAACCGGCGCACCGGTCGGCCGTACTACAACGCGATCGTCTGGCAGGACACCCGCACCGACCGCATCGCGGCGGCCCTGGACCGGGACGGCCGTGGCGAGATCATCCGCCGCCGGGCCGGACTGCCCCCGGCCACGTACTTCGCCGGCGGCAAGATCCAGTGGATCCTGGAGAACATCGAGGGGGTGCGGGCCGACGCCGAACGGGGAGACGCGATCTTCGGTACGACGGACACCTGGCTGCTGTGGCACCTCACCGGCGGCACGGAGGGCGGTGCCCACCTCACCGACCCCACCAACGCCAGCCGCACCATGCTGATGGATCTGGAGACCCTGGACTGGGACGACGAACTGCTGTCGTTCTTCGACATCCCCCGCGCGATGCTGCCCCGGATCGTCGCCTCCTCGGACCCGCAGGCCTACGGAACGACCCTGCCGCAGGGCCCCTTCGCCGGGACGGTCCGGATCGCCGGAGACCTGGGCGATCAGCAGGCCGCCACCGTCGGGCAGGTCTGCTTCGCGCCGGGGGAGGCCAAGAACACCTACGGTACGGGCAACTTCATGCTGCTCAACACCGGTACGGAGATCGTCCGCTCGGAGGCCGGACTGCTCACCACGGTCTGCTACCGGTTCGCCGGTGAGCCCCCGGTGTACGCCCTGGAGGGCAGCATCGCCGTCACCGGTTCCGCCGTGCAGTGGCTGCGCGACCAGCTGAAGATCATCCGGACCGCCGCGCAGAGCGAGGAGTTGGCCCGTCAGGTCGAGGACAACGGCGGGGTCTACTTCGTACCGGCCTTCTCCGGCCTGTTCGCCCCGTACTGGCGCGCCGATGCCCGGGGGGCCATTGTCGGGCTGTCCCGCTACAACACCGACGCCCACATCGCCCGGGCCACCCTGGAGGCGATCTGCTACCAGAGCCGGGACGTGGCCGAGGCCATGGCCCGGGACTCCGGGGTGACCGTCGAGTGCCTGAAGGTCGACGGTGGGGTGACCGTGAACGACCTGTGCATGCAGTTGCAGGCGGACATTCTCGGGGTGCCGGTCAGCCGGCCGATGGTCGCCGAGACCACCGCCCTGGGTGCCGCGTACGCCGCCGGCCTGGCCGTCGGGTTCTGGAAGAACACCGACGAACTACGGGAGAACTGGAACGAGAGTCGGCGGTGGCATCCCTCCTGGTCGCAGCAGCAGCGGGCGGCGGGGTACACGGGCTGGCAGAAGGCGGTCGGGCGCACCCTCGACTGGGTGCAGGTCGACTGAGCCGGGGCCGGTGCGGTGGCGCGCCGGGTGACGGTTCGTCGCCCGGCGAGGCCCGCCGATGTGTCTTAGCATTCCGGTGTCGGGCATCGAGGACCAGGCGTGGAGAGGGGCAGCCATGCGGGTCGCACGCGCGATCATGGCGATCGTGGTCGTACTGTCGGCCGGGGTGTTGACCGGGTCGGCCACCGCCTCCGCGTCCACGCAGTTCACCCTGGTCAACGCCACCATCCAACCGGCCACCGGGACTCCCAGACCGGCCTCGGGCACCCACGCCACCCTGTGGCGCAACACCAGCTCCGCGACGACCACCGTGCAGGGACCCGGGTCCCTGGTGGTGGGCGCGATCGGCGACTACTGCGAGGGGTGGCCCACCCTCCGGGTGAGCGTGGGCGGCACCCCGATCGGGGAGGTGGCCGTGACCAGCGCGACGGACTACGGCGCCTACCAGGTCGGCGCGCCGCTGCCCGAGGGACGGCACAGCGTCCGGATCGAGCTGATCAACGACCGCTACACCGGGACGTGCGACCGCAACGCCCATGTGGCGTACGCCCGGGTCGACGTTGCGCCGTCGACCGACACCACCTTCAGCTTCGCGGTCATCCCGGACACCCAGGAGGAGGTGCTGAGCGCCTCGGACACCCGGTTCGCGCGACGGGTCAACTGGCTGCTGGCCCAGCGCCAAGCCCTCGACCTGCGTTTCGTCACCCACTCCGGGGATGTGGTCAACTACGACACCCCGGACCACATCCAGTACGAGCGGGCGAGCGCCGCACTGCGCCCCCTGGAGCAGGCCGGGGTGCCGTACACCTTGGCCATCGGCAACCACGACGGCCAGATCTTCGGCCCGGACGGCAAGCCGCGCAGCCCGGCCGGAACCCTGCTGCGCGACACCGCGGTGTTCAACCGGTACTTCACCGCCGACCGCTTCGGGCAGGTGCAGGGCCGGTTCGAGGCGGGCAAGGTAGACAACATGTACGCCACCTACCAGGCCGGGGGAGTGCGTTGGCTGGTGCTGACCCTGGAACCGTGGCCCCGGCGGGCCGCGGTCACCTGGGCCCAGGGGGTGGTGGCCGCCCATCCGCAGCACAACGTCATCGTGGTGACCCACCACTACCTGGAGAGCGACGCGACCATCGGGCAGGGGGCCGGCTCCGGTTCCACCAGCCCGCAGTACCTCTTCGACAACCTGGTGCGGCGCTACCCCAACATCCGGTTCGTATTCTCCGGGCACACCGGCACGGCGGCCTCCCGGGTGGACACCGGGGTGAACGGCAACCGGGTCTACTCGTTCCTCCAGACCTTCCACTCCCGGAGCACCAACCCGGTCCGGCTGGTCGAGATCGACACGGCGGCGGACACCCTGCGTACCTGGATCCACGCCCCGCACACCAACGAGAACTTCCCGACGCACGACCGTAGGTACACCGGCCTGGGCCTGGTGCGCTGAGCCCGGCGATCGTGTCGCAAAACTATCCCGATACTGTCTCGTTATTGTCCGGCGAATTGAGATGCCGGTAGAGGGTGGCCCGGGACACCCCGCAGGCGGCGGCGATCTCGTCGATGGAATGGGTGCCGGCGGCGTACATCCGCCGGGCGGTCAGCACCTGCTCCGGGCCCATCGACCGGGGTCTGCCCGGCCGCCGTCGCCCGCCCCGCCCCGCCCCGACCGCCGAGTCGGGGTCGGTATCGGTGTCCTCGGTGGTCGGCGGGTCGGCCAGCAGGCGGCGTACCCCGTCGAGCATGTCCGCGCGCAGCACCGCCTCCGGCACCTCCATCAGGAACACCACCGGGTCGCTGCACATCGCGATCGCCTGCACCGCCCGGACCCGGTCGCGTCGGCTCGAATCCGGGCCGGCGAGGATCTGATTGGCCCGCATCGCGATGCCCACCAGCCGGTGGTAGGTGCTGCCCCGATCGACGAGCGCGAGGTCGTGCAGGAGCATGCCGAGCGGCCCACGATGCTTGAGCATGGTGTCCACCCAGCCCTCCAGCAGGGTCCACCGGGCCTGTTCGGTCGGCAGTGACCCGGCGGTGTCCACAAGCTTCTCCAGGTCTGCGACCATCGGTTCGGCCAGGGCGGCGAGCAGGTGTCCCTTGCTGGGGAAGTGGTAGAGGATCGCGGCCTTGGTCAGTCCGAGTCGTTCGGCGATCTGGCGCAGCGAGGTGCGCTGGTAGCCGTGCGCGGTGAACAGCTCGAACGCGGCGCGCAGGATCCTCTCTGGGGTGCCGTCGGTCTGCGCCAAGGTCATGCCGTCGAGGGTAGCCGCCACTGACCAGCGGTCGGACAGACTCGCCTCGGAGGCTTACCATCGGTCAGTACAGTGCGTCGCACCGGTACGGCGGGAGGCCCCCCATGTCCGTGATCATCATCGACAACCTGGTAAAGACCTTCGGCAGGGTACGCGCGCTCGACGGGCTGGACCTGCGGGTGGAACCGGGGGAGGTGCACGGCTTCCTCGGCCCCAACGGTTCCGGCAAGTCCACCACCATCCGGATCCTGCTCGGCCTGCTGCGCCGCGACTCCGGGCAGGTACGGATCCTCGGCGGTGACCCCTGGCGCGACGCGGTGGCCCTGCACCGGCGGTTGGCGTACGTGCCCGGGGACGTCAACCTCTGGCCCAACCTCTCCGGCGGAGAGGCCATCGACCTGTTCGGCGCCCTGCGCGGCGGACTCGACGAACGTCGCCGCGACGACCTGCTGCGCCGCTTCGAACTGGATCCCACGAAGAGGTGCCGCACCTACTCCAAGGGCAACCGGCAGAAGGTGGCCATCGTCGCCGCCTTCGCCTCCGACGTGGAGCTGTACATCCTGGATGAGCCCACCTCCGGGCTGGACCCCTTGATGGAGGCGGTGTTCCAGGAGGAGGTCCGGCATCTGATCCGGGCAGGGGCCAGCGTCCTGCTCTCCAGTCACGTACTGGCCGAGGTCGAGGCCCTCTGCGACCGGGTCAGCATCATCCGGGAGGGGCGGATCGTGGAGTCCGGCACCCTGACCGAGCTGCGCCACCTGGCCCGCACCACGGTCACCGTCGAGACCGTACGCCCGCTGACCGGGGTGGCGGAGCTGCCCGGGGTGCACGAGGTCCGCACGGTCGACGGCAAGGTCCGGCTGGAGGTCGAACCCGCCCACCTCGACACCCTGCTGGCTCACCTGGTCCGCTTCCAGGTCCGGGCCCTGACCAGCGCCCCGCCCACCCTGGAGGAGCTGTTCCTGCGGCACTACGGCGACACCCTCACCGACGGGGGTGACCGATGAGCACCCTGACCGGCACCGGTCGGCTGGCCCGGCTGGCCGTCCGCCGCGACCGGGTCCGCCTGGGCATCTGGGTGCTCGGCACCCCCCTGATCGGGTACGCCCTGGCCGAGAGCGTCGCCGGGCTCTACCCCGACCAGCAGACCCGCCTCGGTTACGCCGAGACCGCGATCACCAGCGTGGTCGCCCGCGCCTTCAACGGACCGATCGCCGGCACCGACCTGGGCGCCGTGGTGGTCACCGAGTCGTACCTGACCCTGGCCCTGCTGGCTGCCCTGCTCAGCACCTTCGCCGTCATCCGGCACACCCGACAGAACGAGGAGACCGGGCGGGCGGAGCTGCTGGGTGCCGCCCCGGTCGGCCGGTACGCCCTGCTCACCGCCGCCCTGGTCGTGGTGGTCGGGGCCAATGTGCTGGCCGCCGGGCTGCTGGCCCTGGCACTGGCGGCCACCGGGCTGCCGGTCGCCGGAGCGGTGGCCGCCGCCGCCTCGGTCGGCGGGGTGGGGGTCGCTTTCACCGCGGTGGCCGCCGTAACCGCCCAGCTCACGGTCACTTCCCGGGGCGCGAACGCCCTCGCCGCCGCCACGGTCGGTGTCGCCTTCCTGCTGCGCGCCGCCGGTGACGTGCTCGGTGAGCGGGCCGCCGGGGTCCCCCGCCTGGACAGCGCCTGGCCGGTCTGGTTGTCGCCGCTGGGCTGGGGCACCCAGATCCGGGCCTTCGGGGCGGAACGCTGGTGGGTCCTGGTCCTACCGGCCGCCCTGCTCCTGGCCGGGACCGCCCTGGCCTATCTGCTGGCCGAGCGCCGGGACCTCGGCGCCGGTCTGGTGGCCGCGGGGCGGGGACCCGCCCGAGCCGCCGCCGGGCTGCTCAGTCCGGCCGGGTTGACCTGGCGGCTGCACCGCGCAGGACTGGTCGGCTGGGCGGTCGCGGTGGGAGTGCTGGGGCTGTCCATGGGGGTGGCCGGACACGAGGTCGACGCCATGATCGCGGAGAACCCGCAGGCGGCCGAGGTGATCGCCCAACTCGGCGGCGGTGCTGAACTGGTCGACGCCTTTCTGGCCGCGATGCTGGGACTGTTCGCGCTGACCATCGGGGCGTACGTGGTGCAGGCCCTGCTGCGGACCCGTACCGACGAGGCCGACGGCATCCTGGAGGCCCTGCTGGCCACGGCGGTCAGCCGTACCCGGTGGCTCGGCACCCAGGTCCTCGGCGCGGTCCTCGGGGCGGCGGTGCTGATGCTGCTGGCCGGGATCACCACCGGCCTGGGGTACGGGGTGGCCGCCGGGGACCCGGTCGGCTGGGCGGTCGAGCTGGCCGGGGCGGCGCTGCTGCGGCTACCGGCCCTGCTGGTGGTCGCCGGGGTGGTGACCGCCCTGTTCGGTGCGCTGCCCCGCCTGTCGGTCGCGCTGAGCTGGGCGGCACTGATCGCCTTCCTGCTGCTCGGGCAGCTCGGCTCGGTGCTCGACCTGCCGCAGGCCGCCCTCAACCTGTCGCCGTACACCCATGTGCCCTCCGTGCCGGCCGTCGACCCGACATCCCTGCCACTGATCGTCCTCACCGCCGTGGCGGTGGTGCTGCTGGCCGTCGGACTGGCTGCCTTCCGCCACCGGGACACCCCGCGCTGAACGGTTTCACTCGATCCGGTCGCCGACCGCGCGTCGGCAAGCCCGTGCGGTAAAGCTCACTAGACTCGGACAGGTGGGACGAGGACGCTCAGACCACGACCGTGAACGTGCCGATCGGCCAGCAGGGGGTAGCCGTCTGCGCCCGATGTGCTCGACCGTCTCACGTCCTGCCCACCGGCATGGGTGGTGTGGACATGCGTGACCTGCTCACCCCGATCGAGACGGCCCTCCACCAGGGACACCAGGACGAGGCCCTGCGCCGGTTGGCAGCCGTCCCGGCGGACCTGCCGCTACCGGCAGGGCTGGCCTGGCGGCTCGGTGTGCTGCTGCACCAGCATGGTCGGTTCGACGCGGCCGACGCCTGCTATCGCCGCGTCGACCTCGCCCTCGACCTCGCCGACGAGCGCCCGTCGGCGCTGGCCGACCACGCCCAGGTCCTCGCCGGCTGGGCCGCGACCCGCTGGGCCCAGGGCGACCAGGCGCGTACCCGGCAGTTGGCGACGGATGCGATCCGGGTCGCCGAACGCAGCGGCGACGACGCGGCGGTGGCGGCGGCCTATTTGGCGCAGGCGTTGGCCGCGTTCGGCGACGGCGACCGCGCGGGAAACGAACACGCGTACGCCCAGGCCCTGGCGGCGGCCGAACGCGCCGGTGACTTCGGGCAGCAACTGCGGATCCGGTGCAATGTCGGGTCGCGGCTCATCGAGGAGGGTCACTACCGGCCGGCCATCGAGGAACTCGACGAGGCGGTCCGGCTCGGCGAGCTGCTCGGGCAGCAGATGCTGCTCGCGTTGGCGCTGCACAACCGGGCGGAGGCGTGGCTGGGCCTGGGTGACCTGCATCGTGCCCGCAGCGACGCCGACAAGGCGCTGGCCCGGTGGCAGCGGGCCGGTTCGCCGTTGGCCGCCTTCGGGTTGACGTTGGCCGCCCGGGTGCACCGGGTGCGGGGGGCGACCCGCCAGGCGGTGGCCGCTTATCGGGCCGCGCTGGCCATGGGGGAGCCGGACGGCAACGCGCAGGTGCTGGTGGAGGCGTGCGCGGGACTCGCCCGGCTCAGCTACGCCGACGACCCGCAGACGGCGGCCCGCCACGCCGAGCGGGCCCTGTCGCTGCCCAGTTCCGCGGGCCCCACCGTCGCCGAGTTGGCCGCAGGCTGGGTCGCCCTCTGCTGCGGAGACCCGCAAACCGCCCTGCGATACGGCGAACAGGCCCGCGCCGAGGCCGGTCGCCGCCGGGACACGGCTGGCCTGGCCGAGGCCATGGAACTCGTCACCCTCGCCGTCCACCGCGCCAACCCCGAGGCGACCTCGCCCCGGACCGTACGCCGGCTGCTCGCCGACCTGGTCGAGGCGGCGGCGATCTGGGCCGAACTCGGCAACGAGTTCGCGCTCGCCACCAACGCCCTGCTCCAGGCCCGGCTCACCGGTGACCTGGTCGCGGAGCAGATCGCGTACGAGCGGCTGCGCCGCATCGGCGTACAGGAAGGTGGCTGGCATGTCGCCGGGCCGTTGGCGGCGATCGGGCCGGCATCGGTTCCCGAGGTGGAGGTGCAGATCCTGGGCCAGTTCGCGGTGCGGCTGGCCGGCGCGGCGGTGCCGGTCGGCAGCTGGCAGTCCCGCAAGGCGCGGGATCTGCTCCACCTGGTGGCCGCGCAACTCGGCAGACCGGCGGCCCGCGACGCCCTGGCCGCCGCGCTGTGGCCGCAGGCCCGCGCCGAGGTGGCGCTGCGCCGCCTGTCGGTGCTGATCTCGACCGTGCGGGGTGTGCTCGACCCGGGTCGGCGACATCCGGCGGACCGTTACCTGATCACCGATTCGGCGACGGTGCAGCTCAGTACGGCACATGTGGTGGTGGACGCGTTGCGCTTCCACGACGCGGCCCGAGCGGCCGTCGTGGCCGACACCGCGAGCCCGCCGCCGTCCGGCACCGCCGCCGACGACCGGTTGCTGAGCCAGCTGGAGACGGTGGTGGCCATGTACGCCGGCGATCTCTGTGCCGACGACGAGGTCGTCGGCGCGACGCTCCAGCGGCCCCGGGCGCTGCTGTCCGCGCTGCACCGCGAGGTGACCCACCGGCTGGCGAGACGGCATCTGCACCTGGACCGGGCCGACGCGGCGATCGGTTGGTACCTGCGGCTGGTCGGCGAGGACGGTTACGACGAGCCGGCCCACCTCGGGCTGATCGGCGCGTTGTCGGCCGCCGGGCGGCACGGTGAGGCCAACCGGCGCTATCAGGAGTACGTCGCGCGGATGGCCGAGATCGGTGTCCAACCTGCCGCCTCCGCGCTGCCGGATCGGGCCCGCCTGAACAATTCCTGAACCGCCCCCGAAGACTGTCCATCAGACTGCTCACTGTCCGGAGAGGTCGCTGTGGACGCCGAGGTGGCGTGTGCCGTGACCGCGATGGCGCCGGCGGCAGACGGGGGCGGTCAGCGTGCTCAGGTCGAGGGAGAAGACGATGCTACGGATTCGAGGGCTGCTTGTCGTGCTCGCGGCCGGGCTTGTGCTGACCGGCTGTGCTGGCGGGCCGGACGATGCCGCCTCGGGTGGGGCCGACACGTCGGGCGCGACGACTCGGGTCGACGGTGGGGAGGCACCCGACCAGGGCAGCGGCGGTGAGAAGGCCGGGCCGGGTGACGGTGACCGCTGGTGCGAGGCGGTGCAGGCGTTCACCGTCGCGATGGACCCGCTGTTCACCGAGAGCGCGGGCAAGGCCGAGGTGGCGCAGGCCCGTACCCAGCTGAAGGAGCTGAAGGCGGCAGCGCCGGCCGAGATCAAGTCCGACGTGACGACGCTCGGCGAGTTCTACGCCGCGGTCATCGACGCCTCCGGCAAGAGCATGCCTCAGGATCCCGCGGCGTACGCCCGCCTCGGCCAGACCATGGAGGGGCTCAAGACGGCGATGCCGCCGGTGTCGGACTACACCATGAAGCGTTGCCCTGAGTTCGACGGGCAACTGCCGACCGGACAGTGACGACAGTCCCGGGGCTGCTCAGAGCACCTGGGAGAGGAAGCGGCGCAGGCGGGGATGCTGCGCCGCTTCGAAGATCGCGGTCGGTTCACCGGCCTCCAGCACCACCCCGGCGTCCATGAAGGCGACCGTGTCGGCGACCTCCCGGGCGAAACCCATCTCGTGGGTCACCACGACCATGGTCATGCCCTGCGCCGACAGGTCCGCCATCAACGCCAGAACACCCTTGACCAGCTCCGGGTCCAGTGCCGAGGTGGCCTCGTCGAAGAGCATCACCTGCGGCTGCATGGCCAGGGCCCGGGCGATGGCGACCCGCTGCTGCTGCCCACCGGACAGGTGCGCCGGGCGGGCGTCGGCCTTGGCGGCCAGCCCCACCCGGTCCAGGTGTTCGCGGGCCACCGCCGCCGCCTCGTCCTCGCCGAGCTTGCGGATCCGGCGCAGGGCCAGGGTGATGTTGCGCAGCACGCTCATGTGCGGGAACAGGTTGAACTGTTGGAAGACCATGCCCACCCGCTGCCGCAGCAGGTCCGGGTCGTCGCGCAGCACGCTGCGCCCGTCCAGCAGCACATCGCCGCGATCCGGCTCCAACAACCGGTTCACCGTACGCAGCAGGGTCGACTTGCCCGACCCGGAGGGGCCGATCACGCAGGCCGTCGCGCCCCGGGCCACGTTCAGGTCCACCCCGCGCAGCACCTGGTGCCGCCCGAAGGCCAGGTGCACGTCGCGCAGGCTCAGGCTGACCGAGTCGCTCATCGTTGGTTTCCTCCCGCGGCGCCGGGCAGCGCCAGGTCGAGGTCGTCGGGGTCCTCGTCGGCCGGGCCGGTGGCCGGCCTACCGTGCCGCAGCCGCCGGTCGATCCAGTTGACGAAGTGGGTCAACGGCACCGTCAGCACCAGGTAGAAGAGCCCGGCCAGCAGCAGCGCCGACTGGTTGCCGGTGTTGGCGGCGTAGTCCTGCCCGATCCGGAACAGTTCCCGCTGGCTGGCCAGCAGCCCCAGGAAGTAGACCAGGCTGGAGTCCTTGATCAGGGAGATCAGCTGGTTCACCCAGGCCGGCAGGACCCGCCGGATGCCCTGGGGAATGATCACCCGGCGCATCGCCTCCCCCCAGGAGAAGCCCAGCGCGCGGGCCGCCTCCAGTTGGGTGGCCTCCACCGACTGGATGCCGGAGCGGAAGATCTCCCCGATGTACGCCGAGGCGATCAGCGACAGCGCCAGGATGCCCAACGGGTACGGGTTGGGTCCCCACACCTGCATACCCAGCGGGGCCAGCCCGACCCCGATCAGCAGGATGGTCGCCGCCGCCGGCAGGCCCCGGAACACGTCCGTGTAGACCCGGGCCGGCCAGCGCAGCCAGCGGGTCCGCGAGATGCCCGCGACGGCCAGCAGGATGCCCAGCGCCGAGCCGAGCAGGGCGGCGGTGACCGCCAGGATCAGCGTGTTCGGCAACCCGACAGTGATCATCTCGGGTAGCGCCTCGCGCATCGACTCCCAGTCGAAGAACGTCTCCCACAGGGTGCGCAACGGATCCACGGGTCAACCTCCGCCCTGCTAGCTGGTCGTACCGGTCAGGAAGCGGCCGAGGGGGCCGCCGACGGGACGGTCACGTTGCCGCTGCCCGGGGTGAAGTCGGCCGGGATCGCCCGACCCGGGTAGTACTGTTCGCTGAGCCGGGTCCAGGTGCCGTCGGCGATGACCTCGTCGAGGGCCTTGTTCAGCGCCTCGCGCAGCGCGTCGTTGCCCTTGGCGACGGCGTACGCCGTGGGGGCCGGGCTGAGTTCCTTCGCCGCCACCTCGATCTTGCCGCCGCTGTCCGCGGCGGTCTTCTCACCGATCTCGGCCGGGGAGATCCAGGCGTCCGCGGTGCCCGCCTTGAGCTGGTTGAGGGCGCCGTTGTAGTCCGGCACCCGTACCGGGTCCAGTCCCTTGGTGGTGGCGTAGTCGTCCTGGACGGTGCCCTGCACGACGACCACCCGCTTGCCGGGCAGCTCGGCGAAGCTGCTCAGGGTCGAACCGGCCGGCACGTTGAGGCCGAGGTAGCCGAAGTCGTAGCCGTTGCCGAAGTCGACCGTCTTCTTCCGCGCCTCGGTGATGGTGATCGAGGAGCTGCCGACGTCGAACTTGCGGTTGTTGACCTGGGCCAGCAGGCCGGAGAAGTCCGTGCCGACGAACTCGACCCGCAGCCCCAGCTTGTCGGCGGCGGCGACCAGCAGGTCGTTGTCGAACCCGGTGAACTTGCCGTCCTTGAGGTACACGTTCGGCGGCGCGTCGGTGAGGGTGCCGGCCCGCAGCACCCCCGGCTGGAGCAGGTTGTACGGGTTGTCGGCCTCGCCGGCCGAGTCCGAGCCGCAGGCGGTGAGGGTGACGGCGGCGAGGACTGCGGCAGCGCCGACGGCGGCGGCCCGGGTCAGGGCAGGAAGGATTCGCACAGGTGTCTCCTGGATGAACGACGGCGGGCACGGACGTGCCGCACCGACGGTCCGCCGTACGACGGACCGTGGGGATGAATCGATGACAAGAGGGGAGAGGGCTGGTCACCGTACGCCCGAAGGCGCGGTGACCGGCGGCGACGCGGTCAGCTACACGCGGCGCTACAGACCCGCATCATGTCGACGTGCCGACGTCGGGTCAGGTCCAGGCAGGTCGCCGCGGGAGCGGATCGACTGCGGTACGACATGGGTCTCCCTCGAGGTCGTGATGACCTGGAAACCAGGCCACGCTTGCACCGGAGCCACTCCGATGCCTGGTCCTCACCCGGGGCACCCCTGCGCGGACGAGGGTTGCCGGCCAGCAAGCCGGGGCTTCACGCTGGCACTCATGACCTGCGGCAGAGGCTAGCAGCAGGTGACCGGTCGGCGTCCACCCGATATGACGGCCCTCACGCCCAGGTCATCTCCGGTGGTGCGGCAGGTAGGCGTACCGAGACGCGGAGCCCGCCGGCGGGACGGGCGGTGAGGGTGAGGGCACCGTCGTGTGCCTGGACGATGCTCGTGACGATGGCCAGGCCGAGGCCGACACCGGCGTGCTCCGCGCGGACCCGTTCGGTGCCGCGCTGAAAGGGCTCCACCAGCGTGGCGACCAGTTGTGGGGGGAGTCGCTCGCCGGTGTTCTCGACGGTGAGCAGCACAGCCTCGGGCGCGACACTTGTCGTGATCCACACGGTGCCCTGATCGGCGGTGTTGTGGATGATCGCGTTGTGCAGGAGATTCGTCGTCATCTGCAACAGGAGCGGGTGTGAGCCCAGGACCGGGGCGAGATCGGCCCGCGACTGAATGGTCAGGCCGCGTTTCTCGGCAAGCGGCAGGAGCGTTTCGGCAGCCTCCTCCGCGAGCAGGGAAAGGTCGAGGCGTTCGCGGGTGAATGACTTTTCGTTGGCACGACTGAACAGAAGCAACGCTTCGGTGAGTTTGACGGCCCGGCAATTGACGGCGTGCAGGCGATCGATGATCTCGCCGAGGTCGCGGTGCCGATCGGTACGTGCCACGTCGAGAAGTGTCTGCGTGATCGACAGTGGGGTGCGTAGTTCGTGTGAGGCATTGGCGGCGAATCTGCGCTGCTCCGCGACGTGTGTTTCGAGTCGGGCGAGCATGGTGTCGAACGCGTCGGCGAGTTCGCGGAACTCGTCCCGGCGGCCCGGCAATCGGATCCGGTGGGAGAGCGATCCGGCCGCGGCCCGGCGGGTGGCGTCGGTGAGGCGGGTCAGCGGTGCGAGAATCCGGCCGGCCAGGAGCCACCCGCCCCCCAGGCCGAACAGCAGCAGCAACGCCCACAGCGCCGCGGCCTTCGGCGCGAAGGCGCGCAGCAGGTCGGACCGATTGGGAATGAAGAGGCGGGGGTGCGACCCCGGCGGCCCGGTGAGGAGCACACCGTCGGGCACATACCGGAGCAGGAACAGCCACACGACCGCGAGCAGCAGGGCGACGGCGAGCAGGAGAAACCCGGCGTAGCTGAGGGTGAGTTTGAGGCGAACGCTCAAACCGGGTGGCCGGGCTACGGTCGTGCCCTGTCGATGCGGTAGCCGACGCCGGGCACTGTGGAGATGATCCAGGGCTCGCCGAGCCGTTTGCGCAGTGCCGAGATGGTGATCCGCACGGCGTTGGTGAACGGGTCCGCGTTCTCGTCCCACGCCTGTCGCAGCAGTTCCTCGGCGCTCACCACACCGCCTTCGGCGGCGACGAGCACCTCGAGCACGGCGAACTGTTTGCGGGTCAGCGCGACATAGCGGCCGTCGCGGTGGACCTCGCGGCGGAACGGATCCAGCCGCAGCCCGGCGATCTCCCGCACGGGTGGCCTGGTGTGGGCGCGGCGCCGATCGAGTGCTCTGAGCCTGAGCACGAGTTCGCGCAGTTCGAAGGGCTTGGTGAGGTAGTCGTCGGCACCGAGTGCGAATCCGGATGCCTTGTCGTCGAGTCGGCTGGCAGCGGTGAGCATGAGGATCGGCGTACCGCTGCCCGAGGCGACGATTCTTTCGGCGATCTCGTCGCCGGACGGGCCGGGAATGTCGCGGTCGAGGACGGCGACACTGTAGGCGTTGCCGTCCAGCAACTCCAGGGCGGTGTCGCCGTCAGCGGCGATGTCGGCGGCGATCGCCGCCAGGCGTAGACCATCGCGAATGGCATCGGCCAGATAGGGCTCGTCCTCGACGATCAACACCCGCACGCCGTCGATGCTACGGGGTGCGACATATCGTCGGCGTATCCAGAAACGCGTACGCCGTCGCAACAGCCGTTCCTGTTCGGTAAAGCGCAGACCCCCGTGATCGGACGACACGGGGCAGCTCGACCAACAGGAAAGGACCGTGATCATGGATTTGGAATCGGCATCCGGTATCGACCGGAGGCGACTGCTCGGGTGGGGCGGGTTGGTGGCGGCCGGCGCTCCACTGGTGGGTGCCGACTTCGCCGATGCGGCCCCGCCGACCGCCGACCGCCGCGTCACCGCCGGGCCTCCCGGGCCGGGTCGGATCCCGCCGGCGACCCGGCCCGGCGGAGCGTACGACCGGTTCGTGGCGAAGCTGGCGGCACAGGACAGGTTCTCCGGGGTGGTGCTGCTGTCGTACCGGGGTCGGACGGTGTTGTCCCGCAGCTACGGCATGGCCGACAAGGAGCGGAGGATCCGCAACCACGAGAATGTCGCGTTCCACCTCTCCTCGGCGAGCCAACCGTTCCTGTCGGTGGCGATCCTGCAACTCGTGCAGCAGGGGAAGGTGTCGCTGTCGGACCCGGTGGGCAGGCACCTGGAAGGGGTGGCGACGGAGATCGCCGAGCAGGTGACCATCCACCATCTGCTCACCAGCACCTCCGGCATCGACGCCCCGATGCCGGACTGGCTACGGGTCTATCACAGTCGCCAGGAGGTGCACGAGGTCGGCGAGCAGTGGGTCCGGCAGGCGCGGTTGGTGGGGGTCCCCGGCTCGGGAGCCAACGGTCATCTCCCCGGTGGCGGTGTGGGTCTGGCCATGGCGGCGCAGATCGTCGAGGTCGTGTCCGGCATGACGTTCTGGGACTACACCCACGAGCACATTTTCGAACGCGCTGGCATGACCGGCTCGGGGTTCTTCACCCGGAAGCAGTGGCTCACCGACCCGCGCATCGCGCATCCGTACATGCGCCAGGCCGACGGCAGCCGGGTGGACGCCGTACGCCACCTGGACACCGGCAGCATCAGCCCGCCGATCCGGGGCAGGAATCCGGGGCGCAGTTTCATCGGGTACGCCTCCGCCGACGGCTTCGCCACCGCACCGGACCTGGCCCGGTTCGCGTCCGCGCTGTACGACGGCACGTTGCTGGAGCGGCCGTACGCCGACCTGTTCGCCGGGGCCAAGCTTCCCGGTCCCGGTCCCGCCGGGTTCGAGGCGTACACGATGCCTGTCTCGATCATCGGCGGCCAGTGGGTGATCGGGCGCGGCGGCGGTGCGGGCGGGGTCGGTGCGAACTGGACCGTCTACCCGGACACCGGTTGGGTCGGTGTGGTGCTGAGCAACTACGACGACATGCCGTTGCTGGAGATCTGTGCCCAGGAGGTCGAGGCCGTCACCGGTGAGCGGCTCGACCTGCCCGGTGGCGGCTGAACCCGGCACACGGCTTTCGACACGAGCGAGGCGACCATCGATCGCCCATTGCCACGGCCCGCGTGATCCCTTACGGTCTGGTCAGCGGTGGGCGGTGCGGTCCGCATCCGATAAGCCACCGCCGGTGCCTCGCCAGGTGGGCCGGGAGGGTGGAACTCCCGACGCCCGCACACGTGGCGGGACCCGGCGGGCGAGCCCCGAACCGTGGGACGGCGCGTCGAGGCGTCGCAGCCGGCGGTCGACGGGGCGCGGACACCCACCGGGAGCCACCCTTGTATCTCACTCCCCATGAGCAGGATCGTCTGCTCGTGCATGTGGCGGCCGATGTCGCCCGGCGTCGCCGCGAACGCGGCCTGCGCCTGAACTATCCCGAAGCCGTCGCGGTGATCACCGCCTTCCTGCTCGAAGGCGCCCGCGACGGGCGTTCCGTGGTCGACCTGATGTCCGCCGGCCGTACCGTGCTGACCCGCGAGGACGTGCAGGACGGCATCCCCGAGTTGCTGGGGGAGGTGCAGGTGGAGGCGACGTTCCCGGACGGCACCAAGTTGGTGACGGTGCACCACCCGATCCCGTGATCCCGGGGGAGATCCTGCCGGCGGCCGAACCGGTGGAGATCAACGTCGGGCGGCCGGTGACCACCCTGCTGGTGGTCAACACCGGCGACCGGCCGGTGCAGGTCGGCTCGCACTACCACTTCGCCGAGGCCAATCCGGCGCTGGACTTCGACCGGGACATCGCCTGGGGGCAGCGGTTGGCCGTACCGGCGGGCACCTCAGTGCGTTTCGAGCCGGGGGTGAGCCGCAGCGTCGACCTGGTGCCGTTGGCCGGTGCCCGGATCGTGCCCGGCCTGCGCGGCGAGTGCGCCGGGGCACTGGACGTCGGTCCGGAGGTGCCGGCATGAGCACCGTCGAGCGGAACCGCTACGCCGCGCTGTACGGGCCGACCACGGGTGACCGGATCCGGTTGGCCGACACGAACCTGCTCATCGAGGTCGAGCACGACCACTGTGTCGGCGGTGACGAGGCGGTCTTCGGCGGCGGCAAGGTGATCCGGGAGTCGATGGGCCAGTCCCGGGCCACCCGGGCCGAGGGCGCCCTGGACACCGTCATCACCGGGGCGGTGGTGCTCGACCACTGGGGGGTGGTCAAGGCCGACGTGGGGCTGCGCGACGGGCGGATCGTGGCCCTGGGCCGGGCCGGCAACCCGGACACCATGGACGGGGTGCACCCCGACCTGGTGATCGGCCCGGCCACCGAGGTGATCGCCGGCAACGGCCGCATCCTGACCGCCGGGGCGGTGGACACCCATGTGCACTTCATCTGCCCGCAGATCGTCACCGAGGCTTTGGCCGGTGGGGTCACCACCCTGGTCGGCGGCGGCACCGGACCGGCCGAGGGCACCCGGGCCACCACGGTCACCCCGAACGCCTGGCACCTGGCCCGGATGCACGAGGCACTCGACGCCTTCCCGGTCAACGTGCTGCTGCTCGGCAAGGGCAACACGGTCTCCACCGAGGCGCTGTGGGAGCAGCTGCGGGCCGGGGCCGGCGGGTTCAAGTTGCACGAGGACTGGGGCACCACCCCAGCGGCGATCGACGCCTGCCTGCGGGTGGCGGACGCCTCCGGGGTGCAGGTGTCCATCCACACCGACACCCTCAACGAGGCCGGATTCGTCGCGGACACCCTGCGGGCGATCGGCGGCCGGGCCATCCACTCGTACCACACGGAGGGGGCCGGGGGAGGACACGCGCCGGACATCATCACGGTCGCCGGGGAACCCAACGTGCTGCCCTCCTCGACCAACCCGACCCGCCCCTACACCCGCAACACCCTCGCCGAGCACCTGGACATGCTGATGGTCTGCCACCATCTGAACCCGGCCGTGCCGGAGGACCTGGCCTTCGCCGAGAGCCGGATCCGACCCTCCACCATGGCCGCCGAGGACCTGCTGCACGACCTCGGGGCGATCTCCATCATCGGCTCGGACTCCCAGGCCATGGGCCGGGTCGGGGAGGTCGTGCTGCGCACCTGGCAGAGCGCACACGTGATGAAGGCCCGGGTGGGGGCCCTGCCGGGTGACGGCGCCGCCGACAACCACCGGGCCCGGCGGTACGTGGCGAAGTACACCATCTGCGCGGCCATGGCCAACGGCCTCGACCACGAGATCGGGTCGGTCGAGCCCGGCAAGCTCGCCGACCTGGTGCTCTGGGAACCGGCCTTCTTCGGCGTACGACCACACCTGGTCATCAAGGGCGGCATGATCGCGTACGCCCAGATGGGGGATTCGAACGCCTCGATCCCCACCCCCCAGCCGATGCTGCCCCGGCCGATGTTCGGCGCCTACGGCGGTGCGGCGGCCGCCACCAGTCTGGCGTTCGTGGCCCCGGTGGCCCTGGAGGCCGGGTTACGTCTCGATGTGCGCCGCCGGGTGGTGCCGGTGGCCGATGTGCGCTCGCGCGGCAAGGCGGACCTGCCGCAGAACAACGCCCTGCCGCGCATCGAGGTCGACCCGGACACCTTCACCGTGCGCATCGACGGAGAGGTGGTCGAACCCGATCCGGTCACCGAACTGCCCATGGCCCAGCGGTACTTCCTGTTCTGATGGCCGTACCGACGATTCTGCTGCTGGTGGCCGACGGACGGTTCCCGGCCGGTGCGCACGCCCACTCCTGCGGCCTGGAGGCGGCCGTGGCGGCCGGACGGGTGACCGACCTGGCGACCCTGGGGGAGTACCTGCGCGGTCGGCTGGCCACCGTCGGGCTGGTCGCGGGGGCCTTCGCAGCGGCGGCCTGCCGGCCGGCCGGTCCGCTGGGGGCGGACGGGGTCCACGATCGACGGGCGGCCCTCGCTCGACTCGACGCTGAACTGGACGCCCGTACCGCCTCGCCCGCCCAGCGGGCGGTGTCCCGGCGGCAGGGCCGGGCCCTGCTGCGGGCCGGTCGGGAGATCTGGCCGGCCGCCGGCTTCGACGACCTGCCCGCGACCCCGGGCGGCCCGCACCAACCGCTCGTGCTCGGGCTGGTCGGGGCCGCCGCCGGGCTGGACCCGGGGCAGATCGCCACGGTAGCCGTGCACGCCACAGTGACCGGGGCGGCCAGTGCGGCCGTACGCCTGCTGGGTCTCGACCCGTACCAGGTGCAGGCCCTGCTGGTGCGACTGGCCGAGGCCTGCGACACCACCGCTGCCCGCGCGGCGGCCGCCGCCGAACTACCGCCGTGGCGGCTGCCCGCCGCCGCGGCCCCACTTGCCGACATTCACGCCGAAGCTCATGCCACCTGGGAGGTGCGTCTCTTTGCGTCCTGACCTTGCTCACGACGAGTCCGTTCCCCACACCCACCCCGAACCGGGGGTGGATCCGCACGCCCCGCTGCCCACGGAAGTGCGGGCGTTGCGGGTCGGCATCGGCGGTCCGGTCGGCTCCGGCAAGACCGCTCTGGTCGCCGCGCTGTGTCGGGCCTTCGCCGACGAACTGCGGCTGGCCGTGGTGACAAACGACATCTACACCACCGAGGACGCCGATTTCCTCAAGCGGGCCGGGGTGCTCGACCCGGCCCGGATCCGGGCGGTGGAGACCGGCTGCTGCCCGCACACCGCCATCCGCGACGACATCGGCGCGAACCTCGACGCGATCGACGAACTGGCCGAGGCGCTGGGCCCGCTGGACCTGGTGCTGGTCGAGAGCGGCGGGGACAACCTGACCGCCACCTTCAGCCGGGGCCTGGTCGACCGGCAGATCTTCGTGGTCGACGTGGCCGGCGGGGACAAGGTGCCGCGCAAGGGCGGGCCGGGGGTCACCGCCGCCGACCTCCTGGTGATCAACAAGACCGATCTGGCGCCGATGGTCGGCGCGGACCTGTCCGTGATGGATCGCGACGCCCGGGCCCGGCGCGGCACCCTGCCCACGGTGTTCCAGTCCATCACCGAGGACCCCCTGGCCACCCAGGTCGCCGAGTGGATCCGGCACGAACTGGCCCACCACCGCGCCGGTACCCGGGCGGCGGTTCCCGCCGGGCAGGCCTGATGCGGGCCACCGCCCGGCTGGTGGCCCGTGCCGACCGGCACGGCCGCACCACCCTGGCCGAGCTACGCGGCGAGAGCCCCCTGCTGCTGCGCCAGGTCCCCGGACCGGGCGGTGGCGTCACGGTGTACGTCGTCGGCGGGGCGGCCGGTCCGCTCGCCGGCGACGACCTGCGGCTGGAGGTCGAGGTCGGCCCGGGTACGGCGGTACGGGTGCAGACGGTCGCCGCCTCCATCGCGCTGCCGGGTCGCCCCGGGGCGGTCTCCCGGATGCTGGTGCGGGCCACCGTCGCGGCGGAGGCCGTCCTGCACTGGCTGCCGGAGCAACTGGTCGCCGCGGCCGGCTGCGCGCACATAGCCGACGCCCAGGTGGAGGTCGCCGAAGGCGGCACCCTGCACTGGCGGGACGAGTTGATCTGTGGCCGGCACGGCGAACAACCCGGGCACGCCGAGATCAACACCTGGGTGGACCTGGCCGGTAGGCCGCTGTTGCGTCAGTCGTTGACGGTCGGACCCCAGGCACCCGGCTGGGCCGGCCCGGCGGTGCTCGACGGCGCCCCGGCCACCGGTTCACTGCTGGTTCTCGACCCCACCCGAGCACCCGAGCCACCGGCGGTACGGGACACCCTGGCCCGGCTGCCGTTGGCCGGTGGACCGGCGACCCTGTGGACCGCCACGGCTCCGGACGCTCACACCCTGCGGTCGTACCTCGATCTTCCGGATAGCATCGCTGCTTCGACCGGGAGAGAGGACCAAGAGGTTGTCCGAACTGGGTGAGGTCGTCGCCGAGCGGCGCATCGCGGTCATCGACCCGGATGGTGCCACCTCGGAGCTGGTGGTCCGCCTGGGGAAGCCACATCCGGATCCGTCGTCGCGCAACGGCGACTGGGGCTGCCCATTCCAGGTCGAGGGACTGAACGAGAACTCGGTGCAGACCGCGTACGGGGTGGACTCCCTCCAGGCGCTGCTGCTGGCCGCGTACCGGGTCCGGCTGCTGCTGGCCGAACACGCCGGGCAGACCTCGGCCCGGCTGGACTGGCTGGGACAACCGGACTTCGGCCTGCGCGTCGACCCGGGTCTGACCGTGCCACCCGCCGGCCTCGGGGGACCGGCCGGTCCCTGGTAATCCGGTTGGCCCGGGTGGCGCGGGTGGTTAGCGTGCCGGTGCATGGACCTGCCGCGACAATTCGTCATCCGCGAGGGTGACCTGCGCATCCTCAACCCCTTCGACGCGGAGAAGCTGGCCACCCTGGGGCGGGCGCTGAAACTCGCCCCGGGCACCTCGATCCTCGACCTGTGCAGCGGAAAGGGTGAGCTGCTCTGCACCTGGGCCCGCGACCACGGGGTGATCGGCACCGGCGTGGACATCAGCACCGCCTTCACCGCCGCCGCCCGGCAGCGAGCCGTCGAACTGGGGGTGGCGGAACAGGTCAGCTTCGTGCACGGGGACGCCGCCTCGTACGACTGCGAGGAACCGGTCGACGTGGCGGCCTGTGTCGGGGCCACCTGGATCGGCGACGGTGTTCCCGGCACCCTGGAGATCCTGGCCCGAGGCCTGCGTCCGGGCGGCATGGCCCTGATCGGTGAGCCGTACTGGCGCATCGAGCCACCCGACCAGGCGACCGTCGAGGGCTGCGACACCACCCACCGGGACGACTTCCACGACCTGCCCGGCCTGGTCGGTCTCTTCGGTGACCAGGGCTGGGACCTGGTCGAGATGGTGCTGGCCGACCAGGACAGCTGGGACCGCTACGCGGCGGCACACTGGCTGAACCTGCGCCGCTGGCTGGACGACAACCCAGACGATCCGCTGGCCCCCGAGCTACGTCAGGAGCTGACCGAGGACCCCCTGCGCCACGTGCGCTACCGCCGCGACCACCTGGGCTGGGGAGTCTTCGCCCTGATCCGCCGCTGACCGGGACTGCGCCGGATCAGGTGATATGGCACCGTGTGTCCGGTGCCGGCACCCGCCGGCCGAACCGCTGGGCGAAGGAGTGGCGAATGGCTGAGCAGATGAGTCGTCGGGCCGTCATCGGAGCCGGGGTGGCGACGGCGGCGCTGGTCGCGACGCCGGGCAGAGCCGTGGCGGCACCGGGCCCCGACGCGGGATCGTCGATCGGCACCTTACCGGCGCCGGAGGCGATCCGGCGTGCGTACCGGAAGCAGAAGGCGCTGGCCGGGGGTGTGTGGCATGCGCATGTCGCGATGGTCGGTGCCGCCGGTGGGCTGAATGTCGTCGTGGACGACGACGCCGACCGGGTGACGCACGGCTACAGCGTGCAGAAGCTCGCCGTCGCGGTGGCCGTCATGGACAAGATCGACCGTGGTGAGCTGGCCCTCGGTCAGCGCCTGGACCTGACCGGAGACATCATCCTCGGCGGCAGCGGGATCTACTTCCTGCACACCGTCTGGGGTGACGAGATCACCGTGGCGAACTTCCTCACCGCGTTGCTGCTCGTCTCGGACAACACCGCGGTACGGATGTGTGGCCGGGTGGTGCCGGCCCTGGAGATCAACGAGATCCTCGCGGCCAAGGGTTTCACCCATACCCGGGTGGAACCGGTGGCCAACCCGAACCGGTTCTTCCTCGGCGTGACCACCCCGCGGGAGACCCACGACCTGCTGTGGCGGCTGGCCAACAAAACCCTGCTGTCGACCCGGTCAAGCGACTTCCTGCTCGGGATCCTGCGCTGGATCAACGGCTACCACGACGGGATTCGCCGTGACATGTCCTCGGCCGAGCGCAGCCGGGTGGCCACCAAGTACGGGGCGGACTACGACTCGCGGGGTGCCGCCCGGCACGAGGTGGGCATCATGTTCGACCCCACCGGCGCACCCACCCTGACCTACGCCTTCTTCGCCGACTCCCTCGGCGACCTGGACAACTACGGCGGCACCCACCCGGCGGTACGCGCCCACGCGGTCCTCGGCCGCACCATGTTCGACGCCGTCTCCCCGATCACCAACCGCACCGCACCCGCCCGCCACCGCGTCCCAAAATTCCACCCCACCAACGGCGGCTGACCACCCCCTGCGCCCCCGCACCCCGCGCCCCTGTGCCCCCGCGCCCCGCCGATCTTGCACTTTTTGTCGCCACATAAGCCGCATAAGCCGTGTATCAGCGACCAAAAGTGCATGATCGCCGGGCCGAGCCGAGCTGGGTCGGGCAGGGGGCTGGGGCGGGTGGGCCTGGGTGGGTCAGGCGGGGGTGGGGTGGGGGTGGGGGGTCAGGCGGGTGATCAGGGCGGTCAGGTGGGTGGCGAGGGTGATGTCGTCCACTGTGCTGAGGTCGGCCAGGTCGGCCCGGATCAGGGCGGCGAGGCGTTCGTGCTCGGCGCGGCCACGGGTGGTCAGGTAGGCCCGGATGCGGCGACGGTCGACCGGGTCGACCCGGCGGAAGACCAGGTTGCGGTCGACCAGTTGGTCGACCAGCTTGGTCAGGGTGCCCGGGGGCAGGGACGCCTCGGCGGCCACCTCACTCATCGGATGGCCCAGCCCGTCGGCGAGCAGACCGAGCACCCGCCACGCCTCGATGGTGAGCCCTTCGTCGGCCAGTAGGGCGCCGACCCGGCGGGAGAGTAGTCGTTCGGCGCGGGTGAGCAGGGGCAGCAGGTCGGCTGCGGAGCCGGGAAACTCTGACATGTCACTCCCGCCTTGCGGTTGCCGGTCATCGTACCGAGACGTCCCGCCCAATGGGGAGAACTGGTCACCGGGATCGGCGGCGGCCACGATGTGTTCATGTCCGGTCCGGCATCGGGGAACGGGAGTCCAGCGGCGACGTCGAGCATCGCCGCCGGGACCTCCTGGCTCACGGTCGACCGGGGCGTGGTCAGCATCGCGTTGGTCTTTCCGATGCGGGGGCCCGCCGGGATGTTCGGCCCCAGCTGCGAGCTCTGCGCTCAGCTCGCCGTCGAGGAGGTCAACAATCGGGGCGGGGTGCTCGGTCGCCAACTGCGGCTGATCCCGGTCGACGGCGGGGCACCGCCGGCCGAGGTGGCCGCCGAGGTGGAGGCCCTGGTGTCGGTCGGGGCGGTGCAGGGGGTAACCGGTTGGCACATCTCCTCGGTCCGGCAGGCGGTGGCGCCACGGATCGCTCACCGGGTGCCGTACGTCTACACCGCCCTGTACGAGGGCGGTGAGCGTACCGAAGGGGTCTTTCTGACCAGCGAAACCCCGGATGCCCAGCTCCGGCCGGCGATGCGGGCGTTGGCCGACCTGGGGGTGCGACGCTGGTTCGTGGTGGGCAACGACTACGTCTGGCCCCGCCGGACCACGCAGGCCGCCTACCGGTACGCCCGGGGCAGTGGCGGCCGGGTGGTCGGGCACCATTTTCTGCCGCTGGAGACCCACGACTACGCCGAGGTGCTGCGGCGGATCGAGCACAGCGACGCCGACGCGGTGCTGATGCTGCTGGTCGGGGCGGACGCGGTGCGGTTCAACCGGGCCTTCGCCCGCTCCGGACTGGATCAGCGGTGTCTGCGGCTGAGCACCCTGATGGACGAGAACATGCTGCTGGCCAGCGGTGCGGCCAACACCGCGCGGCTGTTCAGCACGGCCGGTTTCTTCGCCGGCCTGGTCACTCCGGAGAACCTGGACTTCCACGGCGCCTTCGCCCGCCGGTTCGGGCTGGAGGCGCCCCCGTTGGGCAGTCTCGGTGAGTCCTGTTACGAGGGGGTCATGTTGCTGGCCGCCCTCATCGCCAAGGCCGGCACGTTGGACGTCCGGGCGGTGGAGGCCTCCGCCGAGGTGGTGTCGTACGACGGGCCGCGCGGGGAGTTGCGGCTGCGTCGGCGGCATGTGCGTCAGCGCATCTACCTGGCCGAGGCCGACGGCCTGGATTTCACCGTGGTGGCCGAACTCTGATCCGACCGCAGGGCATCGACCGGAGCGTGATGCGACCGTGCCTTGACAGGTCCGGAGATCGGCCACATAAGATACTTCCTGCGTGAAGTATCCGGCGTGGAACCGGATCTCGCCCACCGTTGGACGACAGTCGACAATGCACTGTGGCCGACGGCCGAAAAATGTATGCCGGTAGCCCCTGAGCCGATTTCTCTTCGGCGGGCGCCGGCATTTTTTGCGTCCGCTGGATCGCCGTTACCTGACAGCGGAAACAGTCTATTGAGGATTGGGAAACATCCGCGCAACGAAACGGATCGAAGCTTTCCCTGCCCGATATCCGAATCGGCGCCCGGTCGGTGTCCACCCGCCCGCCGGGCACCGCGATGTTTCACCGGACCGCACCGCAAAACCGCAGCTCGACACCCTCGACCCGGGACCGGCGCTCGTTCCCGGGCAACTGACTCCACGCCTTGAGGTGCGACGCAGGGAGATTTGATGACACTGTTGCGGGGACGACGCATCCTAGCGGGTGCCATGACCCTGGTCGCCGCGGCCACGCTGGCCGCGTGCGGCAGTAAAACCACCGACGAGAAGGTCTCCTCCGGCGTCACCGCCGACACCTCCGGCGACACCGTCAAGGTGGGCCTGCTCAATTCCCTGTCCGGCACGATGGCCATCAGTGAGGTGACCGTCCGGGATTCGATCATGTTGGCGATCGAGGAAATCAACGCCGCCGGTGGGGTGCTCGGTAAGAAGATCCAACCGGTTGGTGAGGACGGCGCCTCGGACTGGCCGACCTTTGCCGAGAAGGCCGAGAAACTGATCCGCGAAGACCGGGTGGCGGCCGTGTTCGGCTGCTGGACCTCGGCCAGCCGCAAGGCCGTCAAGCCGGTGTTCGAGAAGAACAAGGCGCTGCTGTTCTACCCGGTGCAGTACGAGGGACTGGAGCAGTCGCCGTACATCTTCTACACCGGGGCGACAACCAACCAGCAGATCGTGCCCGGCCTGGAGTACCTCAAGGCGCAGGGCACCAAGTCGATCTACCTGGTCGGCTCGGACTATGTCTTCCCGCGTACCGCAAACAAGATCATCAAGGCGTACGCCGAGGCCAACGGCATGAGCGTGCTGGGGGAGGACTACGCCCCGCTGGGCTCCACCGAGTTCGGCACGATCACCAACAAGGTGAAGTCCTCCGGGGCGGACGCGGTCTTCAACACCCTCAACGGTGACAGCAATGTCGCGTTCTTCAAGGAGTACAAGTCCGCCGGGCTGACCGCGGCCAGTATGCCGGTGGTGTCGGTGTCGATCGCCGAGGAGGAGGTCAAGAGCATCGGCACCCAGTACCTGGAGGGCCAGCTGACCGCCTGGAACTACTACCAGACCACCCCGGGGGCGGCCAACGAGAAGTTCGTCGCCGCGTACAAGGCCAAGTACGGGGCGGACAAGCCGACCAGCGACCCGATGGAGGCCGCCTACGTCTCGGTCTACCTGTGGAAGGCGATGGTCGAGAAGGCCGGCACCTTCGAGGTGGAGCAGGTCCGCAAGGCCTCCGACGGCATCACCTTCGAGGCACCGGAGGGTCTGGTCACCGTGGACGGGGCCACCCAGCACATCGCCAAGACCGCCCGGGTGGGCAAGGTCGGCCCGGACGGCCTGATCACCGAGGTGTGGAACTCCGGCAAGCCGATCACCCCGGACCCGTACCTCAAGAGCTACCCCTGGGCAGGCGGCCTCAGCTGACCGGTCCTGGTCCGGTCGGCCCAGCGCCGACCGGACCGACCCCACCCGGGCCGCCGGCAGGCCCGGCCCGGGTGGGCTCCCCTCAGCAGTACGGAGTAACCACCGTGACAGTTCTCATCGGCCAACTCTTCACCGGCGTCAGCATCGGAGCGGTGCTGCTGCTCATCGCCCTCGGCCTGGCCCTCACCTTCGGCCAGATGGGGGTGATCAACATGGCGCACGGCGAGTTCATCATGGCCGGCGCGTACACCACCTATGTCCTGCAACAGGTCATCACGGCGGCCGGCTGGTCCCTGCTGATCGCCCTGCCGGTGGCCTTCGTGGTGGCCGGGGCGATGGGGGTGCTGCTGGAGTACCTGCTGATCCGCCGCCTCTACGCCCGCCCGCTGGACACCCTGCTGGTCACCTGGGGTGTCTCACTGATCCTGCAACAGCTGGCCCGGGACATCTTCGGCAGCCCCAACGTGCAGACCCGCGCCCCGCAACTGCTCACCGGCAACATCGCTCTGCCCGGCGGGATCACGGTGGCCAACAACCGGCTGTTCATCCTGGCCCTGGCCGCCGCCGCGGTGGCCGCCCTGACCGTCGGGCTGCGGGTGACCCCGCTGGGCCGCCGGATCCGGGCCGTGGTGCAGAACCGCGACCTGGCCGCGGTCTCCGGCATCCCCACCGCCCGGGTGGACCGGATGACCTTCTTCATCGGCTCCGGCCTGGCCGGGGTAGCCGGGGTAGCGCTCACCCTGCTGGGCCCGATCGGTCCCACCATGGGCACCAACCTGATCATCGACGCCTTCCTGGTGGTCGTGGTCGGCGGGATCGGTCAGCTCAAGGGCACCGTGATCGTCGCCTTCGCCCTGGGCGTGCTCCAGGCCACCGGCGAGTACCTGACCACCCTCAGTGTCGCCAAGGTGATGGTCTTCATCGCCATCGTCGCCTTCCTCCAGTGGCGGCCCCAGGGCATGTTCACCCTGCGAACCCGGAGCCTGGCATGACCACCGTCGCCCGTGATTCCCGTACCGTCGTCGATTCCACGCCGCCACCGGCCAAGCCGGCGGCCGGACCGTCGCGGCACCGCTTCCGGGCCGCCGCCGGGTTCGCCTTCGGTGCCGCGGTGCTGTTCGCCGTGGCGCCGCTGGTGCTGTCGGACTTCCGGCTGTCCCTGCTGGCCAAGTATCTCTGCGTGGCCATGGTCGCGGTCGGCATCGGCCTGGCCTGGGGGCGCGGCGGAATGCTGGCCCTCGGCCAGGGGGTGTTCTTCGGCCTGGGTGGCTACGCGATGGCCATGCATCTCAAGCTCGCCGACGCGGGACCGGGCAACATGCCCGACTTCATGCTGCTGTACGGGCAACTCGACGAGTTGCCGCTGTGGTGGCGCCCCTTCGCCAGCCCCTGGTTCGCCCTGCCCGCCACGGTGCTGCTGCCGATGGGGGTGGCCTTCGTACTAGGGTCCCTGGTGTTCCGGCGTAGGGTCCGGGGCGCCTACTTCGCCATCCTCAGTCAGGCCCTGGCCGCCGCCATGGTGATCCTGCTGATCGGCCAGCAGGGCACCACCGGCGGCACCAACGGCCTCACCGACATCCAGGGCTTCTTCGGCTACGACCTGGACGACCCGGTCAACCAGCGGATGGTGTACTTCATCATCGCCGGTACCCTGCTGGCGCTGCTGGCCCTGGCCCGGCACCTGATGCAGTGCCGCTACGGCGAACTGCTGGTGGCCGTACGCGACGGCGAGGAACGGGTCCGTTTCCTCGGGTACGACCCGGCGGTGGTCAAGCTCGTCGCGTACGTGGTGGCCGCCGGCATGGCCGGGCTGGCCGGTGCGCTGTTCGTGCCCGCGGTCGGCATCATCTCCCCAGCAATGATCGGGATCGTCCCGTCGATCGAGTTCGTCATCGGGGTGGCCGTCGGTGGGCGGGCCACCCTGCTCGGCCCGGTGCTCGGCGCGGTGGCGGTGGCCTGGGCGCGTACCGCCCTGTCGGAGCGGTTTCCGGGCGGCTGGACGTACCTTCAGGGTTTGCTGTTCGTGGTGGTGGTGGCGTTCCTGCCCGGCGGCCTGGCCTCGCTGATCGGCCTGCTCCGGCGGGACGAGGGCAAGCGGCGGTTCGGCCGGCTGCGCCGGACCCGCCGCCCGGAAGGGCAGGTGTCGTCATGACCGAGCAACTGCACGGGCTGTACGTGCGGGATCTGCGGGTGAGCTTCGACGGCTTCACCGCGGTCGACGGGGTGAGCCTGGAGGTGGCGCCGGGGGACCTCCGGTTCCTGATCGGTCCCAACGGTGCCGGCAAGACCACCCTGGTAGACGCGGTGACCGGGCTGGTCAAGGCCACCGGCTCGGTACGCTTCGGCGAGCGGGAACTGCTCGGCCGCCCGGTGCACCGGATCAGTCGCCTAGGGGTGGGGCGCACCTTCCAGACCTCGACGGTGTTCGAGGAACTGACCGTCCTGCAGAACCTGGACATCGCGGCGGGGGCCCGGCGTGGCTGGGGCACCCTGCTGCGCCGCCGACACGGCATCCCCGATGAGGTGGCCGAGGCCCTGGAGGTGATCGGCCTGGCCGGTCGGGCCGACCAGCTCGCCGGCACCCTGGCCCACGGCCAGAAGCAGTGGCTGGAGATCGGCATGCTGCTGGTGCAGGATGCCCGGCTGCTGCTGCTCGACGAGCCGGTGGCCGGGATGAGCCACGAGGAACGCGACGCCACCGGTGAGCTGCTGGAGCAGGTCAGCCGGGATCGGACGGTGGTGGTGATCGAACACGACATGGACTTCCTGCGCCGGTTCGCCCGGACGGTCACCGTGCTGCACGCCGGGCGGGTGCTCAGTGAGGGCACGGTCGCCCAGGTGCAGGCCGACCCCCGGGTGCAGGAGGTCTATCTAGGCCACCCGGTCGAGGGCGGCCCGACCCCTGTGGAGGCATGATGTTCAGTCTGCGTGGGGTGCACGCCGGCTACGGCCGCAGCCGGGTGCTGCACGGCGTCGACGTCAGCGTGCCGGACGACGGGGTGGCCACCGTGCTGGGCCACAACGGGGCCGGCAAGTCCACCCTGCTGCGGGTCGCCGCCGGACTGCTGCGCCCCAGTGCCGGACGGGTCGAGTTCGACGGCGAGGACATCACCCGGCTCGCCCCCCACCAGCGGGTCGCCCGGGGCCTGGCGTACGTGCCGCAGGGTCAGCAGTGTTTTCCGCACCTGACGGCGGCGGAGAACCTGCGCCTGGTCGCCGACGGCCGCCGCGACGGTGCGGCGGCCACCGCCGAGGTGCTGGACCTGTTCCCGGCGCTGCAACCGCTGCTACGCCGGCGGGCCGGGCTGCTCTCCGGCGGGCAACGCCAGCAACTGGCCATCGCCCGGGCGTTGATCACCCGACCTCGGATGCTGATGCTCGACGAGCCCACCGAGGGCATCCAGCCCTCCGTGGTGGCCGAGATCCAGGACCGGATCGTGGCGTTGATCGCGCAGACCGGCTTCAGTGTGCTGCTGGTCGAGCAGCACCTCGGGTTCGCGCTGAAGGTGGCCGACCGCTACCACGTCCTGGAGTCCGGCCGGGTCACCTCCGCGGGGGAGGGCGGCGGCCAGGCCGAGCACGATGTCCGGGCGGCGCTGGCCGTGTAGAAGGCTGATCGACTCCGTTTCGCCGTAGTGGCGGTGTTCGGCCGGGGCTGTCACCGCCATCGGGTCGAAACGGCGGACATCCACTTCCGCTGTCGACCACTACCGCATAAGGTGTCCCGTGGAAGCGCTCCCACGGTCTGTCGGGCAGGGCCGTTGTGTCGACGTTCCTCGTCACCCACCACAGAGGAAGTCGCATGTCCGCACGGAGAAAACTCCAGGCCCTGGCCACCACGGCCGTGGTGCTGCTGGGCCTGGCCGCCGCCACCCCCGCCGCCTCGGCGGCCCCCACGGCCGGCACCGCGAGCGCCGCCGCCCCGGCCAACGACTGGCTGCGTACCGACGGCAACAAGATCGTCGATGAGGACGGCAACCAGGTCTGGCTGACCGGGGCCAACTGGTTCGGTTTCAACGCCACCGAACGGGTCTTCCACGGCCTGTGGTCGGCCAACATCGAGAACATCACCCGCCAGATGGCCCAGCGCGGCATCAACATCGTCCGGGTGCCCATCTCCACCCAGTTGCTGCTGGAGTGGAAGGCCGGCCAGGCGATCCGGCCGAACGTCAACACCTACGTCAACCCGGAGCTGGAGGGCATGAACAACCTCCAGGTCTTCGACTACTGGCTGCAACTGTGCGAGAAGTACGGCCTGAAGGTCATGCTCGACGTGCACAGCGCCGAGGCCGACAACTCCGGGCACACCTACCCGGTGTGGTGGAAGGGCACCATCACCTCGGAGCTGTTCTACCAGGGCTGGGAATGGGTCACCGCCCGCTACCGCACCAACGACACCATCGTCGCGATGGACATCAAGAACGAGCCGCACGGCACCCCCAACGACCCGCAGCGGGCCAAGTGGGACTCCAGCACCGACCAGGACAACTTCAAGTACGCCTGCGAGACCGCCGGCAGGCGGATCCTGGCCATCAACCCGAACCTGCTGATCCTCTGCGAGGGCATCGAGGTCTACCCCCGTCCCGGGGCCACCTGGAACTCGCCGAACACCAACCCGGACCGCAGCCCCAACTACTTCTACAACTGGTGGGGCGGCAACCTGCGCGGGGTCGCCGAGCACCCGGTCGACCTGGGCGCCCACCAGGACCAGCTGGTCTACTCCCCGCACGACTACGGACCGCTGGTGTTCGAGCAGCCCTGGTTCGCCGGTGACTTCGACCGGGAGTCGCTGACCAACGACGTGTGGCGGCCGAACTGGTTCTACATCCACGAGCAGAACATCGCCCCGCTGCTGGTCGGCGAGTGGGGTGGACGGCTGGGCCAGGACGCCCGGCAGGACCGCTGGATGGCCGCGCTGCGCGACCTGATGATCGACAACGGCATCCACCACACCTTCTGGTGCCTCAACCCCAACTCCGGTGACACCGGGGGTCTGCTGCTCGACGACTGGAACAGCTGGGACGAGACGAAGTACAACCAGATGCTCAAGCCGGCGCTGTGGCAGCACAACGGCAAGTTCGTCGGCCTGGACCACCAGGTGCGCCTGGGTGGTGCCAACTCCACCACCGGCATCAGCCTGGCCGAGCGGTACGCCGACGGCCCCGACCCGACGGACACCACCGCCCCGACCGCGCCGGGCCAGCCCACGGCCACCGAGGTGACCGCCACCGCCGCCACGCTGAACTGGGCCGCCTCCACCGACAACGTGGGCGTCACCGCCTACGAGGTGCTGCGGACCACCAGCGGCTCCGGTGGGGCCGGCGTGGTCACGGTCTCCGGCACCAGCTACCGGGCCACCAACCTGACCGCCTCGACCAGCTACACCTTCACGGTACGGGCCCGGGACGCCGCCGGTAACGTCTCGACGGCCTCACCCCCGCTGACCCTGACCACACCGGCCGACAACGGCGGTGGTGGTGACCAGGGCTGCGCCGCGACCTACCGGGTGGTCAACTCCTGGCAGGGCGGCTACCAGGCGGAGGTGACCGTACGCAACCCCGGCACCACGGCGATCAACGGCTGGACGGTCAGCTGGACCGCCCCGGCCGGCACCACCATCTCGTCACTGTGGAACGGGCGGTTGACCACCTCCGGCACCTCCGTGACGGTGCGCAACGAGCCCTACAACGGCCAACTGGCCGCCTCGGGCAGCACCACCTTCGGGTTGACCGGCAACGGATCGGGCGTGCCGAGCGCGCTCACCTGCGCGGCGTCCTGACCCGGTGAGCCGGGACCTCTGCCCCACCCGCCCCCGGGTGGGGCAGAGGCCGTCCGGAAAAGCGGTCCTCCCGGACGGCCCCGCGCGGCCCGGGCCTGGGTGGGCCGCGTCTAGGCCAGCCGGATGGCGTCACCGTCGACGGTGACGTTAGCGGCCGGCAGTGGAGCCCGGGCCGGTCCACTGCGTACGGAACCGTCGGCGATGTCGAACACGCTGTTGTGACAGGCGCAGGTGATGACGCCGCCGTCGACCGAGGTGACCGTGCAGCCCTGGTGGGTGCAGGTGGCCGAGAAGGCCTTGATGTCGCCCTCGGTGGGCTGGGTGACCACCACCCCGGCCGAGGCGAAGATCGCACCTCCGCCGACCGGGATGTCGGCGAGGGTGGCCAACGCCGGGGGAGCCGGGCTGTCGTCCGGGGCACCGGATCCGGAAGGGTCGGCGCTGCCCCCGGGAGCGGTACTGCCCCCGGGAGCGGCGACCGGTGGCGGGGCCGCCGCCGGCTGGCCGTACGTCGCGCAGCCGGTCAGTGCGGCCACTCCCGCCGCGCCGGTGCCGGCCAACAACGCCCGTCGCGACCGGCAGCAGCCGGCCTGATCGTGGTTCATCTCTGCCTTTCGAAGATCAGAACTGGATGCCGAAGGTGGTGAAGTACCACACCGACGAGGTCAGGAAGATGCCGATCAGGGCGACGAAGACCACCCCGCCGACCACCGGCAGCACCCAACCGGCCAGGCCGCGTTTGGGCAGGGTGAGCATCTTGGTGGCGAACGCACCGAAGAAGAAGCAACCCAGCAGGGAGTGCATCAGGGTACGGGTGTCGTAGCCGTCGAAGCCGAGGGCGTACAGGCAGTGCACCGCGACCGGTACGGTCAGCAGGAAGGCGATCCGCCCCGACCAGCGGTGCGCGGCGCCGGCCCAGGAGGGGGAGAACCCGCCGAGCCGGCCCCACATGGACAACGCCGACAGTAGTTGGATCACCGCGAAGAAGGCTGCCCCGGTGCCCAGCCACACCTTCACCGTCAGGGGTGAGGAGAAGCCGGCCACGTTGACCGCGATGCCGGTCGGGGTGTGGGTGCGGCCGTAGACCCCCAGGGCCACCGCCACCCCCGCCCCGACCACCAGCGGCACCACCATGGAGGGACGCCGTCGGGACTCGCTCGGTGCCGGGCCGAATTCGCGGATCACCTCGATGTCGGGTGCCGACGGGTGGCGGGGCACCGTGCGCACATTGCCCTGACGGTGCTGGGACATCACCGCCCTCCGGGGATTACCGGCTCGGCGACGATGGTCACGTCGTTGACCACGGTGCTGAAGAAGGCCGGGTCCAGCGGCGGAGCAGGGATCGGCTTGCCGTTCCAGGTGACGATGCCGATCTGGGTACCGTCCGGCAACATGATCCAGCCGCCGTCGATGCCGGCCTTGCGGCCCTCCTCGGTCACCCGGTAGATCGCCGGGGCGGTGCCCTCGCCGGACTTGACGACCGGCTCGTCGGCCTCCTCGTCGGCCTTCTTGTCGTCCGGCCGGGCGGTGAACTTCCAGCGCCGAACCCCCACGATCATCTCGCCGCTGGCGCTGTCACCGCGGATGATGCCGGTCAGCTTGGCGTCCTTGCCGGTCAACTCGATCTTGCCGTCGCGGACCGTGCCGGACAGCCACAGCTCCATGCTGCGGCCGTCGCACACGTACGCCTCGGCCTTGCCGCCCTTGACGGTGATGGCGATCGTGGCGCCGTTCTCCAGCTGGCCGATCCAGTTCTGCTCGACCGAGGGGGCCTCGGTGTCCTCCGGCGACTCCTCCGGCCCGTCCGGCGGCTGGATGTTGGCCGGTCGGCTGCTGTCCGGGTCGGGTTGTTCCTCCTCCACCGGGGCCTCGTCGTCGACGTCCACCTCGTCCTGCGGCGGTAGGGCGACAGCCGACGGGGCGCTGTCGGCGCTCGGTTGGGTGCTCGGCGGTGATGCCTGCGCACTCATCGTGAACAGCACGGCAGCCGTCACCGCCCCCGACAGGAGGGTGAGCAACGGGGTCAGGCGCTTCATGGGCCACTCCCTTCGCCATCAGGTACGGCAACGGAAGTGGATCGGTTCAACACCGGCCGGGAAAGGTTCCCACCGATGCCGGAGTGCTCAGACGGTGATCCGGGTGACCGGTCGGCGGGCGGGGGCTTTGCGGGGCCCGGCGGAGCGGGCCCGCACGGCCTCGGCCGGGGTCACGTCGACCCGTACCACCTCGCCCGCGGCGGGATCCTGGGCACGGAGCTGGGTCAGGGCCTCGTCCAGGCTGGCGAAGATCGGGAAGACCCCGTCGAGCTTCATCGTGTGCAGCACCGTACGGATGAAGCGGGAGGGGGCGGCCAGGCAGAGGCGCTGGCCCCGCTCGCGTACCTCCCGGTGGGCGCGGACCAGCAGACCCAGCCCGACCGAGTCGATGACCTGCACCCGGGCCAGGTCCACCACGACTGTCCCGGCCAGGCCGACAGCCGCACGCAGCGCGGCCCGCAGTTCCTCGGCGGCCTCGGCGCTCAGGGCAGCCGCCCCGGTGAGCGCGGCGACCTCCGCACCGTTGCCGGCACCGGACTCGGGCCCGCCACCCGGTGGCAGGGTGCTGCACCGGGGGCAGCGGTGCGGACCGGTGGCGAACGGGGAGCCACTCCAACCGTGATCGGAGACCAGGGTCCAGACGACCTCGGCATCGGGCAGCACGGCGGCCATACCGGTGGTGGTGTCGCCGCACATGTCGCAGATCAGGGTCATCAGGTTGTCGTCCGGTACGACGGTCATCCTGTTTCCTCTCCGGTACTGGCGGTGCGAGGGGACGGGACAGGGATCTCGGTGCCTTCGGCGGTGGGGCGGATCCGGTGCGGGGCTCAGCGGGAGTCTGAGTGTTCCTTGCTTGCGGTGGCAAGCACGATCACCACGCCGGCCGTGGCCAGACCGGCCTGGCCGATCAGGCCCAGCAGGGTGAGCCCACGGAACCCGAGGAGCCAGGCGCTGATGGCGCCGAGCAACGCGGCAGCGGCACCGATGGTCATGGTGAGCCAGACCGGGACGTTGGACCGGCCGGGAACGATGAACCGGCCGAGCACACCGGCGGCGAGGCCGACGGCGACGGCTGCGACGATCCCGGGGACGGTCATGCTGCTCCTAGTCCTGGCAGTGGCGGGGTCCGCCGGCTCAGTTCCGCGCGGTGACGGCCGCCCGGCCGTACACCCTCGGGTGACCGGTGGCATCCACGGCCGGGTCGCCGGACCCGGCCCCAGGGGCGGCGGTCACGGCAGAGGCCGGCCCGCCGTCGGTGTGCACCGACAGGATCTGGTGCAGCCGGGCGGTCTGGAGGATGCGGGTGATGCGGGGGTTGGGATCGCGTATCGACAGCACCCCACCGGTGCGGACCAGTCGGCGGTGTACGTCGAGCAGCAACCCGATGCCGGCCGCGTCGATGTGTCGACAGCCGGAGAAGTCCACGATCACCTGCTGGGGTTGCAGGGCCAGCAGTCGGTCGAACACCGCGCCGGTCTCCGGCAGGCAGGCCAGGTCGAACTCCGTGATGGCCACCTCCACCAGCGGCACGGTGCACTCGGGGCGTCGTGGCGTGGTCACGTCGCTGCCCCCTCTCCGGCGCTCCCCAGGTTGGTCTCACCCTGCCCAGCGGGGTTGGCGGGCATTGCGCGGACGTATGACAGTTGCGTGACAAAACACCCTTGCGGCGGTGGTGGTTGGTCGGTCGGCGAGGGCTTGGGGATGATTCCCGGTATGACAGCGGTACTGGTGATCGAGGACGACGACCGCATACGGCTGGCTCTGCTGCTCGCTCTGGAGGACGAGGGCTACCAGGCGCAGGGTGCGGCCACCGCCGAGGAGGGGCTGCGGGTGCAGCGCCGGACCCCGGCCGACTACGTCCTGGTCGACCTGATGCTGCCCGGAATCGACGGCTTCGAGTGCATCCGTCAGATGCGGCGCGACGACGACGTGCCGATCGTGGTGGTCAGCGCCCGGGACGACACCCACGACATCGTCGCCGCCCTCGAGGCCGGCGCCGACGACTACGTGGTCAAACCGGTGGCGATCAAGGAGTTGACGGCCCGGCTGCGGGCCCTGCGGCGGCGGGCCCGCACGGTGAGCCCGGTGGAGGAGCCGGTGCCGGTGCTGGTCTTCGGCGAGCTGGAGGTCAGCCCCGAGGCCGGGGAGGTCCGCCGGGCGGGTGAGCCGGTGGCGGTCACCCGTACCGAGTTCCGGCTGCTCTGCGAGCTGGCCGAGCACGCCGGGCGGGTGCTGTCCCGGCAGCAGCTGCTCAGCCGGGTCTGGGGGTACGACAGCGGGGACGAGCGGCTGGTCGACGTGCACGTCGGCCGACTGCGCCAGAAGATCGAAGCCGACCCGGCCAACCCCAAACACCTGGTCACCCTGCGCGGGCTCGGCTACAAGCTGCAACGATGAGACGTCTAGGACTGCGCGCCCGGGTCACCACGGCCTTCGCCGTCGGTGCCCTGCTGCTGTCGGCCTCGATGGCCCTGGTCTCCTACGAGCTGACCCGCCGTACCCTGCTCGACGAGCGGGAACGCGCCGTGCTGCGGGCGGCCTACTATGACGCGGCCGTGGTCCGGGCCGGACTCGACACCGACAACCCGGACGCCGGAGAGGCCCTGCGGACCCTGGACACCGGCACCAGCCGGCGGGCGGTGCTGCATCTCAACGGCGACTGGTACGGCCGGGCCGCCGACAACGGCCTGACCGCCGCGATCCCCGGGCGACTGCGGGAACTGGTCAGCGCGGGGGAGCCGGCCGTGCAGCGCATCCGCGTCGACGACCAGCCGGTCCTGCTGGTCGGGGTGCCGTTGTCGGAGTCGGCATCGTTCTACGAGATCGCCTCCCTGCGGGAGCTGGAGCAGACCTTCCAGGTCCTGGCGTTGGCGCTGACCGCCGTGGCGATCATGGTGGCCGGCTCCGGGGCGGCCCTGGGCTGGTACGCCACCCGACACGGCCTGCGTCCCCTCACCGCGGTCGCCAACGCCGCCGAGCGGATCGCCGCCGGTGACTTCACCACCCGGCTGACACCGGACACCGACCCGGACCTGAACCGGCTGTCGACCTCCTTCAACCGGATGGTCGACGAACTGGCCCAGCGCATCGACCGGGACCGGCGCTTCGCTGCTGATGTCAGCCACGAGCTGCGCTCCCCGTTGCAGACCCTGGCAGCGGCGGCAAGCGTGCTGTCCCGGCGCCGGGACAACCAGGACGAGCGGACCGCCACTGCGGCCCGGCTGGTGGCCGACGAGATCGACCGCTTCCAGCAACTGGTCAACGATCTGCTGGATCTGGCCCGCAGCGACCAGTCGGTGCACCGGCAGCCCGTGGACGTGGCTGAAGTCGCCCGGCAGGCGTGCCGGGACCGGGGACTGCCGGAGACGATCGTGCAGGTGGCTGCGGACACCCCGGCGACCTGGCGGGTCGACCAGCGTCGGGTGGCGCAGGTGCTGACCAACCTGCTCGACAACGCCGAACGCCACGGCGCCGGTGCCGTGGGGGTGCAGTTGTCGCGGACGGGCGACACCGGCATCGTCGAGGTCGACGACGAGGGGCCGGGGGTGCCGGTGGAGGACCGGGAGGCCATCTTCGACCGCTTCGTCCGGGGCCGGGCGGCCAACTACCGGGGCGACGGTGACGGCACCGGCCTGGGGCTGGCGCTGGTCGCCCAGCACGCCGCCGCCCACGGGGGCGGAGCCTCGGTCGGGGACCGCCCGGAGGGTGGCGCCCGGTTCCGGGTCACCCTGCCCGGGAGTGTGTCATGACCGGCAACCGGGCCGGAGTCGCCGTGGCGGCCCTGCTGCTGGCCCTGGTCGCCGCGTGCGGGGTGCCCGGTGAGGATCGGCCTCGTGCGGTGACCCCGCCCCCCGGCCCGCTGCCGTCGACGGCCACCGCCGCCCCGACCACGGCGGAGACCGGCGCGGTGACCGAGGTGCTCTACTTCTCCCGCGACGACAAGTTGGTGCCGGTGACCCGCCGCATCGACGAGGTGCCCGCGGTCGAGGTGCAGTTGCGGGACCTGCTGGCCGGGCCCACCCAGGCGGAGCGCGACGACGGCCTGACCAACGCGCTGACCGGGGCGTTGAGCAACGCCGAGGTGGAACTCCTCGACCGGCAGGCCCGGGTCACGGTCACCGCCACGGTCGCCGAGACCGGGAGCACCCACGAGATGCTGGCCTACGGGCAGATCGTCTGTACGCTGACCGCCCGCGCCGATGTCAACACGGTGGTCTTCCTGCGTGATGGTGCCCCGCTGAGCGTCCCCCGGGGAGACCACTCACTGTCACCTGATCCCCTGACCGCCGCCGACTACGCGGCCCTGATCACCCCGCGGTGAGGGGGCCATGACGGATTTCCCCGGCTGTCCGGGGGCGGGCCGGCGTCGTGTCGGCGGGGTGGGCCGGTGCCGCACGCGGACAGCGACGACTCGTATCCTTTCCGCGAGTCGTCGTCGTGGCTGACGAGCAGAGAAAGGGACAAGGTGTGAACGATCAGGCCGAGACGTTGGAGTTCCAGGCCGAGGCCCGTCAGCTGCTGCAGCTGATGGTCCACTCGATCTACTCGAACAAGGACGTGTTCCTCCGCGAACTGATCTCGAACGCCTCCGACGCGTTGGACAAGTTGCGCCTGGCGGCGTTGCGTGACAAGGACCTCGCCGTCGACACCGATGACCTGCACATCACCATCGAGGTCGACCGGGAGGCCCGCACCCTCACCGTGCGGGACAACGGCATCGGGATGACCCGTGAGGAGGTCGTCTCCGTGATCGGGACGATCGCCAAGTCCGGCACCGCCGAGCTGCTGCGCCAACTGCGCGAGGCCCAGGACGCGGGGGCCTCCCAGGAGCTGATCGGGCAGTTTGGGGTCGGCTTCTACGCGGCGTTCATGGTCGCCGACTCCGTCGAGCTGACCACCCGCCGGGCCGGCGAGAGCGGTGGTACCCGGTGGGAGTCCACCGGGGAGGGCACCTACACCATCGCCGCCCTGGAGACCGCGCCCCAGGGCACCGCGGTGACCCTGCACCTCAAGCCGGCCGACGCCGAGGACAACCTGCACGACTACACCGCGGAGTGGACGATCCGCGAGATCGTCAAGCGGTACTCCGACTTCATCGCCCACCCGATCCGGATGGCCGTCGAACGTCCCGGCACCGACGGCGCCGAGGCCACCACCGAGACGGTCACCCTGAACTCGATGAAGGCGCTGTGGGCCCGCCCTCGGGGCGAGGTGGAGCCGGCGGAGTACCACGAGTTCTACAAGCACATCGGCCACGACTGGGCCGACCCGCTGGAAACCATCCACATGCGGGGTGAGGGCACCTTCGAGTACGAGGCCCTGCTGTTCATCCCGTCGCACGCGCCGATCGACCTGTTCTCCCCGCAGGGCCGCCGGGGTGTGCAGTTGTACGTCAAGCGCGTCTTCATCATGGACGACTGCGACGCCCTGATGCCCAACTACCTGCGCTTCGTCAAGGGCGTGGTGGATGCCCACGACCTGTCGCTGAACATCTCCCGGGAGATCCTCCAGCAGGACCGGCAGATCCGGGCCGTACGTCGTCGGCTGGTCAAGAAGGTGCTGGCCACCGTCAAGGACCTCAAGACCGGGCAGCCCGAGCGGTACCGCACCTTCTGGACCGAGTTCGGTGCCGCCGTCAAGGAAGGGCTGATCGACGACACCGACAACCGGGACACCCTGCTGGAGATCCTGTCGGTGGCCTCCACCCAGGACCCGGCGGAGCTGACCGACCTGGCCGGCTACGTCAGCCGGATGAAGGAGGGTCAGAGCGACATCTACTACGCCACCGGCGAGAACCGGGCCACCATCGAGAACTCTCCACACATGGAGGCCTTCCGGGCCAAGGGCTACGAGGTGCTGCTGCTCACCGACCCGGTCGACGAGGTCTGGGTGGAGCGGGTCGGCAGCTACGACGGCAGGACGCTGCGCTCGATCGCCAAGGGCGAGGTGGACTTGGACACCGAGGAGGAGCGCACCGAGGCCGAGGCGGAGCGGGAGCGCCAGCGCACCGAGTACGCCGACCTGCTCACCTGGATGGGCGGGGTGCTGGCCGACTCGGTCCGGGAGGTACGCCTGTCGTCGCGGTTGACCACCTCCCCGGCCTGTGTGGTCGGTGACGCCCACGACCTGACTCCGACCCTGGAGAAGATGTACCGGGCGATGGGTCAGGAGCTGCCGAAGGTCAAGCGGATCCTGGAGATCAACCCGGGTCACCCGCTGGTGACCGGGCTGCGCAAGGCGTACGAGCAGGATGGTGCCAACGACTCCCTGGCGGAGACCGCCGAGCTGCTGTACGGCACGGCGTTGCTGGCCGAGGGCGGTGACCTGACGGACCCGTCGAGGTTCGCCCGGATCCTCGCCGACCGCCTGGCCCGCACCCTGTAGCCGCTGGATCGTCTGCGGACTGAGTGTCCGATTCGGGGTCGGGTGGCCATGGTGTGGCGGCACACCCACCCGACCCCGAATCGGATGGCCCTGCCAGCGGCGATGGACCGCCGCCCTCGACTCGGTCCTGCCTGTGGCACCACACCCACTGTGAACTACGTGTAAGTCAGCTGTCCGTTATAGATCTTTCATCTGCTTCAGCCGTCGATTTCTAGCCGACCGGTGAAAAGATCGTCACCAGTCCGCGTCCACAGAGGACCAACAAACGAACCGGGATGCTCCGACGGGCGCGACTTTGCCATCCGCTTGCCCGTTGTCGACGACATTGGCACACACGTACGGTTACGACGCCAGCCGCTCGGGTGACCAGTCGGACGAAAGTCAGGGCAATCGCAGCTGGGCTGGCGGAACCGAAATCCATGCCATGCAGTAGCGAAAGTTGGGCAATATGAGGCGTTTTGTGGCGGTAATGGCGGTCTTGGCGGTGGCCGCAGCGGGATGTGGGCAGGCCGAGACGTCCAGCTCGCCGGCGTCCACGCCGACCGCATCGACGAGTTCGGCACCCCCCACCGCGGCATCCCCCAGCGCTGCCCCGTCCGCGGCGGCGATCGACACCTCCATCAACGAGGAGCCGGTGGACGGTTCGGACCCCGCTGCCGTGAAGACGGTCGACGTCAAGGCGCAGCCGGCGGCGCAGGTCCCAGCCGCCGCCTCGGGGTACTACAAGCTCAAGACGGTGTTCCGCGGCGAGGACGAGTGCCTGGAAGGCAACCGGATCGACGGCAACTCGACCCTCGCCGGTGCCGCGTTCCAGGACACCTGCCAGGACGTGGACGGGCAGGCGTGGAGTTTCACCAAGCGCCCGGACGGCTACTACACGCTGCGGACGAAGTTCCTCGGCGAGGAGAAGTGTCTGGAAGGCAACCAGCGCGCCGGGAAGGTCCTCGGCGGCGCCGCATTCCTCGACACCTGCCAGGAGGTCACCGGCCAGCAGTGGAAGTTCGTCAAGGCCGGCGACAACCTCTTCCGGCTTCAGACGAAGTTCCGGGAGAAGGAAGGTGAATGCCTGGAAGGCAACCGGCTCGCGCCGGAGTCCGTCCTGAAGGGCGCGGCGTTCATGGACAAGTGCCAGAACGTCACCGGCCAGCTCTGGTACGTCACCGCGATCCCCGCCTGACGCCATTGCCCCGATCGGAGGGGTCCGGACCGCGGTCCGGACCCCTCCGCGCTGTGCTGCCGGCCGGCACCGCAGGGTCCAGGCCGCGCAAGCTGGGCCGTTCAGGTGGGCACGATCCGTCGGGCCTCGGCCGAGACCTCCGCGGGGTACGGCGGGTCGGCGTCGAGGATGCGGTGGGCGATGCCGGTCCGCAGCGCGGCCACCCTGATGCCGCCCGTGCCGTCCGCGACGACGTGGTCGGGGTCGACCTCCGCGAGGGCGGTCACCGCGACCGCGTAGATCTCCCGCACGGCATCCTGGGGTGGGTTTTGCAGCGCCATCGTCAGTTCGCCGGAGGTGATCCGGCTGCGCAGTCGGGTGTCCCAGAGGTGGACGAAGGATGCGATGTCGGCGACGAGGGCGAGGTCACCGAGTTGTCGAGCCTCGGCGGTGACCACGGCCAGCCAACGCCAGGGTCGGTCGATGCCGAGGTCGCCGGTCTGGTGGATCAGGCGGACATTGCGCATCAGTTCATCGAGATCGGCGACGCCCCCACCGGCCTGGACCACCGCCGTACCGGCCGTGCACATCCGGTCGTCGTCGCCGAGGCCGGCGAGGAAGGCGCTGACCACCTGCCGCGCGGCCGCCAGGTCGCCCGGTGCCAGGGTAGGTGGTGGCGGATACGGCAGTTCTGGCGGTGACTGCTGCGGCAACTGCCGGCGCCGTCTGAAGATGCCCATGTGACCACTCCGTCTCGTTCCGGTCTGCCGTCCACTCGTGGTGGGAACAGGGATTCTGACGGCGGGTGCCCGGCTGGAAACCCACCGTTCTGTCGATTGTCAGTGGATCATCGGCTGCTCCACAGTCGATCTACAGGTGCTACCGTCCCACATGGACGAAGCCGTGCCACCGCACATCGGAGAGCCCAGGTGACCGACGCATCCCCGCTCAGCGCAGCCATCCAGAGCGACATACCCCACTCCGCTCGACTGTGGAACTACCTGCTCGGCGGCAAGGACAACTTCGCCGCTGACCGGGAGGCCGCCCAGCAGGTACTGGCCTACATGCCGGAGCTGGTGCAGTCGGCCCGGTTCAACCGTGATTTCCTCGGCCGGGCGGTGCGACACCTGGTCGGGGAGGCCGGGGTCCGGCAGTTCCTCGACATCGGCACCGGGCTGCCCACCGCGAACAACACCCACGAGGTGGCCCAGTCGGTCGCTCCGGACACCCGGGTCGTCTACGTCGACAACGACCCGATGGTGCTGGTGCACGCGCGTGCCCTGCTCACCAGCGATCCGCGGGGCGCTACCGACTACATCGACGCCGACGTGCGCCAGCCCGACCACATCCTCGCCGAGGCCCGGCGCACCCTGGACTTCACCCGGCCGGTGGCGGTCATGCTGCTGGGCATCCTGAACTTCGTGGTCGACGATGCCGAGGCCAACCGGATCGCCCGGCGGCTGATCGAGGCCCTGCCCGTCGGGGGGTATCTGGTCATCTCCCATCCCACTCGGGAGGTCAACCCCGAGGCGGTGGACCGGGCGATGGAGTCCTGGCGGGCCGGGGGTGGCGCCGAGATGGCCGTGCGTACCCCGGCGGAGATCGCCGGCTTCGTCGAGGGCCTGGAGATCCTCGAACCGGGCCTGGTCACCTGCTCCCAGTGGCGGCCGGACGGCAACGACACCACCCCGGTCTCCGAGTACGCGTTGGTCGCCCGCAAGACCGGCTGAGGCGGCCCTGCGGCTCAGGCTCCGGTCGGTGTCGGCCACGGTGACCGCGTGCCGTCCCGACCGGGTCGGGTCCGGCCCGGCCGGGACAGGCGGCCGGAGGCCAGAGCGGCAGCGGCCAGGCAGACGACGGCGGCCAGGACCAGCGGCATCCGGGCACCCAGCAGTACGGCGGCGGCACCGAGCGGAGTGGCCAGCGCGATCGGCCCGAACATGATCGTGTTGGCGGTCGCGGCGGCACGACCCAGTAGTTCGCCCGGGCTGTGGGTCTGGACCGCGGTGACGGCTGCGACGAGCGCCCAGGGCAGGCCGACACCGGCCACCACCGAGGCGGCCAGCACCGCCGGCCACCACGGTACGCAGCGACCCAGGCAACTCGCCGCGAACAGGGTCGCACCGACCACGGCCACGGTGGTCGGGTCGAACCGGGTGATCAGCCGGCCGACCACCAGCCCGCCGACGATCGAGCCGGCACCCTGGGCGCTGAGCAGCACCCCGAGAAAGGTCGCCGGCAGGCCCAGCTCGACGGTGACGATCTCGTATCCGGCGGCCGTGGTGAGGGCCTGCATCCCGATCGCGGTAGCGGCCAGGGTCACCGGCCGGCGGATCGACGCCGAGCCGAACAGGACGGCCAGACCGGCGCGGGCGGCGCCACCTCGGCTTCCGGTGACCGGCGGGGTCCGGGTCAGGCGCAACGCCGCGTACCCGACGGCCACCAGCAGCGGCAGGACGGCGGCCAGCAGGGCGACGAGGTGTCCACCCCGCCAGGCGTACAGACCGGCCCCGGCCAGCGGGGCGACGAGTTTGACCCCCTCCTGGGCGCTGGACCGCCAACCGTTGACGTGCCCGAGTGCAGCGGGGGAGAGGGCGGCGGGCAGGATGGCGCTCTCTCCGGCGTCGATGACGACATAGCCGACGCCGTACGCCCCGCAGACGGTGAACAACAGCCACAGCTGAGCGGGTCCGTGCACCGCCAACAGGGTGGGCAGCACGGCGGCCAGGGTCAGGTTCGTCGCGATCAGCAGCCCTCGGCGGGGCATCCGGTCTACCAGGGCGCCCAGCCACGGGCCGGCGAGGGTGGGGGCGTACACGCAGATCCCGGCGAGCGCGGCGAGCCCGCTGGACCCGGTGAGGTCGAGAATCCAGATGCCGGCGACCAGGGCCATCGCGCTGCCGCCGAAGCCGGACACCACGGAGATGGCCACGAGCAGGGCCGCGTTGCGCCGCATCACGCCTCCAGGATTGAGTCGATCTGACTCATAGCCTCGATCCTGAGCCCGGCGGAGGCAAGACTGGCAAGGGGCCGTCAACGAAGCATTGACAGGCCGGTGTGCAGTTCGGCGGTGATGATGCGGACCGCTCCGGGCAGTCCGTGGCCTGCGTCTGTGAGGTCGGCGGCGACATGCCGGGCCAGGTCGTGCAGAGCGCCCGGTTCGGCGTCCAGGGCGAGCAGGACGGTGTGCCGGGTGAGGTTGGCGCCCGGAAACCTGCCGTCCCACCGGCGGTCCGCCTCGATCCAACGATGCAGTCCGGTGAGCGTGGCGCGCAGCCCGGCGACCTCGCCCGGCCAGCGCCGGTCGGCCACCGCGCGGCGGGCCCGACGGCCGGCGGCAAGCCGCTGACGCCGCTGTTCGGCGGCCTGGCGGCTGCTCAGGCCGAGGGCCTCGGCCACCTGGCGCCAGGTCGCTCCGCCCTGCCGGGCCTGGTCGATGAGGTCCAACTCCTGCTCGTCCAGGCATTGACGGGCTGCCGGGAGGTCGGCCAGTCGGTGCAACGGATCAGGCACCCGTCAACGCTACATTGACGGGCGCTCGCGTCGCCGCGCGCTGTCCGCGACGCCGCGACCGGTCGATCACCGCGCGGGTCAGATTGTGCGGCCGACCGGTTCCCACGCCGGGGCAGGCAGGAGCTGTCCGTGACACCGCGAGAGGGCAGGCGCTGTCTCGCAGCCCGCCCCTCGTGAGCGGCGCGACTGCGACTGAGGCGTGGCTCAGGCGGCGGCGGAGTCGCCGCGTGACTGCTCGCCCGGCCACGAAGGCAGGGTGTACGGCGCGGGCCAGGTGGTCTGCCGCTCGGGGGTCTGCGTCGAGCCGCCCTGGGCGAGTTTGAGGGCCCGCTGGGCCTGCTCCCAGGGCCGGCAGGGCCACTCCTGTCCGGCGCACAGCAGGTGCTCGCAGCCGCCGTCCTCCGCAGGAGCGTGCGCATCGGCGACATCCAGAGCGAGCCGCCACAGCAGCGGATCGGTAACCTGCTCCGGGCGTTCATGGGTGTGACTGGGCCGATTGCCGGCATTGTCGGACACGGGTGATCCCCCCTTGCACTCAAGCTTCCTTGCTCTTGCCTCTCCAGTCTGCACGCAGGTCAAACACCTCGCCTTGGACGGTTGGCCGAGGTGGGGGTGATCACCCGCCCATACTTCGGGACGATTGACAGATGACCTTCAGCGGGTGAAAGTTGTCCGCGACCTGATCACTCCTACTGGTCCGGTGTGTGACGCTGCGTAGTCGGTGATGCGGGCGGTGTACACATCGGACGCCTTCGCCGAGGCGACCTGGGGAGTCGTGTGCGGCCGAAGGCAGTCGCCTAACCCCCACCGCACACCGAGAAGGGGCGACAAGCCTCATGTCCGAATTCCGTACCAGTACCCGGTGGCGACGCCGGGTACCCATGGCGGCCGCGCTGGCGGCCGGCGCCGCGGTGCTGCTGCTGGTCAACCCGGCGGCCGCCGTCGTGTCCCAGAACGCCACCACCGGAGTCAGCGAGGTGCCTGAGGACCTCGGCCGGCTGGCCGACGAACAGGCCAACGTGGTCGAGGTGCTGCTGGCCGACAAGGACGAGTTGGATGCGCTGGTGGCCACCGGCGTCGACCTCGACCACCACGTCCACCAGAGCGAGGACGGCATCGTCGTCCACGCAGTGGTGACCGGCAACGAGGTGGCCACTCTGACCGCCGCCGGATTCACCTTCGGCGAGGTGCTGCACACCCCGGCCGACTCCGCAGCGCGGATCGCCGAGCGCGAGGCGACCATCGCCGCCCACCTGGCCGACAACCAGGAGTTCATGCAGGGTGGCGAGGGGATGGCGGCCCGGGCCGCCGCCTCCGACGTCAAGATCATCCGGGCGGACTACTACACCAACGGCACCGACGAGGTGCTGTCGGTGGAAGCGAAGTGGGCGGGCGGCCAGGACGCCAACACCGCCCTCACCGTCTCCCGGGACAGCGGGCCGGGCACCGAGATGGGCTCCGGCGGTACGCAGAACATCAACCGCTTCATGGACGCCGGGGTATACATGTACCACCGGGGTGCGTCGATCGTGACCAGCCGGCCGGAGTACGTGCAGATCACCAGCCCGACCGGTGACGTGGCGGTGGCCAAGGTCAAGGAGTGGCTGCCGATCTCCGGTGACGCCCCCGAGGGCCCGGGCTACCAGAAGGACTTCGTCAACAGCTACCTGACCCCCACGGAGCTGTACGACCGGATCCACACCCTGGCCGCCCAGTACCCGGCCATCTCCGAGATCGTCGAGCTGCCGCACAAGACCAACGGCTACCGGCGCAAGGCACAGGCCGTGCTCGGCAGCGGCAACGCCAACCGGGTCGGCATCGACTCGCTGGCCTGGGGCCACGAGGGCGGCAACGACATCTCGGTCGAACTGGTCGACCCCGGTGCCGCCGACTCGGCGCTGACGGTGACCGTCACCGGCAACGACGTGCGGGTCAGCCTGGCCACCGACGCCTCCGGCGCGGTCACCAGCACCGCCGCGCAGGTAGCCGCCGCGCTCAACGCGGAGGCGGGCACCCTGCTCAAGGCGTACACCTATCGGGGTAACGAGGGCGCCGGGGTGGTCGCGCCGGCCGCGCCGACCAAGCTGTCGGACGGCCTCTCCGCACCGGAGTCGGTCTCCCGCGAGCCGCACTCCGTCTACGCCATCCGGATCGGCAAGCACCGCGACGGCTCCAAGCTCGGCGTCCTGGCCTACGCCCAGGAACACGCCCGTGAGTGGGTGCCGCCGCTGGTGACCATCGAGACCGCCGAGCGGCTGCTGCGCAACTACGAGCAGGACGCCAACACCCGCGACCTGATCGACAACCTGGACATCTGGATCGCTCCGTCGGTCAACCCGGACGGTGGTCACTTCTCGTTCTACGACTTCAACTCGCAGCGCAAGAACATGACCAACCACTGCACGCCGGAGACGAACGGGGACTTCCTCGGCCGTACCTCCTGGGGTGTTGACAACAACCGCAACTACACCGAGTACAGCCTCTTCGACGGCTACTCGGGCGCCTCGCACTCCTGCACCAGCGGCTCGTACGCCGGGCCCAGTGAGCTGTCCGAGCCGGAGAACAGGAACGTCGACTGGCTGGCCTCCCGGCCGAACATCAAGTTCTCGATGAACCTGCACTCCTCCGGCAACTACTTCATGTGGTCGCCCGGCGCGTACGCGACCCCGGGTCGGATCTCGGCGCCGCGGCCGACCCTGGCCGAGGAGTCGCTGTTCTGGGGTGCCTCGTCGCGGATCCTCACCGCGATCAAGCGGCACCGCAACCTGGCCGTCACCCCGGCGCGGACCGGTCCGGTCGCCGACGTGCTCTACTCGGCGGCCGGCAACTCCGGTGACATGCTCTGGTACAAGTACGGCATCTACGCCTGGAACTTCGAGGTCGGCACGTCCTTCCAGCCGCCGTGGGAATCGGCCAAGGAAGAGACCATGGAGTTCTCCAACGGTCTGGTCGAGATGCTGCGGGTGGCCCGCGACTACGACACCGACACGGCGGCCCCGACCAGCACGATCACCGTCGAGCCGAGCGCCACGGCGGGCATGGTCGACGTCACCTTCGACACCAGCGAGCCGGCCGCGGTCTTCTACACCGTCGACGGCAGCCGGCCCACCCTCGAGTCGACCCTCTACGGCTCGGCCGGCGTGCGTGAGGGCGGGGAGACCCTGACCCTGCCGAACGGCACCACGGTGAACTGGTTCTCGGTGGACTCGAAGGGCAATGTCGAGAACGGCTACGTGCCCGACGGCACCGGCACCAACCACAACACGACGAAGGCCTGGGACCCGGAGGCACTGCGGGTCACGGTGACCACCCAGGTGCGGTGTGTGGCCGGCAAGGCGTACGTCGCGGTGCAGGCGCACAACCAGAACGACGCGGCCGTCAGCATCTCCCTGGAGAGCAGCTACGGCACCAAGGCCGCCGTCAACGTCGCGCCGGGCGCGAGCACCTTCCAGCAGTTCAACACCCGGTCCGGCACGGTCTCGGAGGGCTCCGCCTCGGCGCACGCCACCGGTGCCCTCGGCGGCGAGACGGTGACCACCACGGTCACCAAGGGGTACGCGGCCGTCAACTGCGCCGACCCGCGGCCCGCCCAGTAACTGACAAGCGACGACGGAGAAATTGATGAACACATGGAGCCGTAAGCGGCTGCTGGCCGCCGGTGCGTCCGGTGCCCTGCTGGCCGGGGTGGTGGCGGTGGGTTCGCCCGCCTTCGCCGAGCCGGGTGACGAGGCCGGGGTGGAGGTGACCGTCGAGATCGAGGAGATCCGGGAGCCGGGTGTGCTCGCCATGACGGTCGCCGCCGACTCGGTGACCCTGACCGAGGACGGGTCGACGCTGCTGGTCCGCCAGTTCACCGGCAACCTGCCGACGGTGACGGTCACGGACACCCGTACGCCGGACGAGGTGCCCGAGGGTGCCGCGTGGGCGGTGCTGGGTAGCGCTACCGATTTCGTCGGGGACGCCGACCAGGACCCGATCGGTGCCGGGCACCTGGGTTGGAAGCCGAAGCTGATCGACGGTGGGGACACCGGTCTGGTCAGCGAGGGTGAAGAGGTCGTCACCGTCCTGGACGAGCCGACTCAGCCGGGTAACAACGTGGGTCTGGTCGACCAGGAACTGCTGGTCTCGACCTTCGACTCCGGTGCGGTGACCCCTGGCGAGTACACCGTCGACGCGGATCTGTTCCTGCGTACTCCGGCGGATGTCGAGGCCGGTGCGTACACCTCGACGCTGACCCTGTCCCTGTTCGAGTAGGAAACCGACGATGAGGGCCGCCCGCCCCGGGCGGCCCTCATCCCGGTACGGCGACACCCGCCCACCGGCAGCGGCCGACATCCTGGCCGTTACCGGTGGGCCCCGGCGCGGCTCGCAACCGGTGCCCGCCATGATGGGACCGTGAAAATCCTGTCCATCCAGTCCTCGGTCGCCTACGGCTACGTCGGCAACTCGGCCGCCGTGTTCCCGCTGCAACGGCTCGGGCACGAGGTCTGGCCGGTGCTGACGGTGCACTTCTCCAACCACACCGGGTACGGCGCGTGGCGCGGCCCGCTGCTGGCCCCGGCCGATGTCGCCGAGGTGATCGCCGGCATCGCCGACCGTGGTGTCCTGGGCGACGCCGACGCGGTCCTCTCCGGCTACCTGGGCGACCCGGCGATGGGGTCGGTGATCCTCGACGCGGTGAGCCTGGTCAAGACCGCCAACCCGGACGCCGTCTACTGCTGCGACCCGGTCATGGGCGACGTCGGCCGGGGCATGTTCGTCCGACCGGGCATCCCGGAGTACCTGCGCGACGTGGTGGTACCCCGAGCCGACATCGTCACCCCGAACCACTTCGAGTTGGAGTTCCTCGCCGGTCGCCCGACCGAGTCGATGGATGATGTGCTGGCGGCGGTCGACGTGGTCCGGGCGACCGGACCACGGCACGTCCTGGTGACCAGCGTGCTGCACAGCGCCGTGCCGGAGGGGTCGCTGGAGGTGGTGGCGGTCTCCGACGAGGGCGCCTGGGCGGTGACCACCCCCCTGCTGCCGATCTACCCCAACGGCGGTGGTGACGTCACCGCCGCGCTGTACCTGGCGCATCTGCGCACCAGCGGCTCACCGGCCGTCGCGCTGGAGCGGACCACCGCCTCGATCTTCACCGTGCTGGAGGCGACGATGGCCGCCGGTACCCGGGAACTCCAGTTGATCGTCGCCCAGGAGGCGATCGCCGACCCGCCGACCCGCTTCCCGGCCCGTCGCCTGCGGTAGCCGCTCAGGCCGGAGGCCACCGCCCCGGGATGGGGAGGTGGCCTCCGGATCGTTCGAGTGCTCCGACCGCCACCGCCGGAGACCAGCCGATTGGTGATCACCTCGGCGGGCCGGTGCGGTGGCGGCCGATCAGGCTAGCGGCAGGAGTTCAGCACGCCCACCACGCCGACACCCGGGTTCTTCAGCGGCAGCTTGGTCGACGAGGCCGGGCAACGCGGCACGGTCACGTCGTAGATGCCGCGGCCGAACGTGGCGGCGGTCAGCTGCCGGCTCGGCTCGTGGTAACGCAGGTACATCACCGGAGCCTGCGGCAGGTTCTTGCCGAGGTTGGCCCACTCCCCGCCGTTCCAGGCGGAGAGGAAGACACCGACGTCGGTGCCGACCATCAGCAGACCGTCGGAGGTCGGGACGATCGAGTTGACCGGAGCGTCGGGCAGGCCCTGCCCGATGTTGATCCAGGTCTGCCCACCGTCGCGGGTCATCAGCACGTGCGCCCGGTCGCTGCCGGAACGGAAGGCCGAGAAGGTCGCGTACGCGATGTTGGCGTCCTTCGGGTTGACCGCGATCCGGGTCACCCAGGTGCCCGGCAGCTGCGCCGAGTCGACCTCGGTCCAGGTGGCGCCGAGGTCACGGGTCCACCAGACCTTGCCGTCGTCGGTGCCCACGTAGATGGTGTTGCTGTCGCTGGGCGCGACGGCGACCGTGGTGATCGTGCCCCACGGGTAGCCGGACGGGTCGTTCGGGCCACCGTTGGTCAGGTCGGGGCTGATCGGGGTCCAGGTACGACCGTTGTCCGTCGACCGGTTGAGGATGTTGCCGGCGTAGTACATGACGTTCGGGTCGTTCGGGTCGAACAGCAGCGGGGTCAGCCAGTTACGCCGCTGCGAGGTGGTCTGGTTGGTGCCGATGGTCTGCCGCGGGGCGAAACCGCCGTTCTCCGACCGGTAGCAGGAACCGTACTGGCTGCACCCGAAGACGATGTTCGGGTTCTCCGGGTGGATGATGGTCTGCAGACCGTCACCACAGCCGATGGCCTGCCACGGGCCGAGGCGGCCGTTGTAGCCCCGGTTGCAGCCGTTGTCCTGGGCGCCGGCGACCTTCAGGGTCGGGTCGGTCTCCGCCACGTCGACGGTGTAGAACTGGGTGTACCGCTCGTCGGTGGCCTTCACCCAGCCGCCCGCGCCGTTCTGCTCCGAGCGGTAGACGCCGCCGTCGTTGCCGAGGTAGACCCGGCCCGGCACCTTCGGGTCCCAGCGCATGACGTGCTGGTCGGCGTGCGGACCGCGCACCGAGGAGAAGCTCTGCGCGCCGTTGGTGGAGCGCATCAGGTTCACACCCATCAGGAACAGGTGGTCGGCGTCGGCCGGGTCGACCCAGATCTTGCCGAACCACCAGCTGAAGGTCGACTGCGAAGCCTGGCTCGTGGTGACCGGCATCTGCGTCCAGCTGTCACCACCGTTGTCGGAGCGGTAGAACGCCCGGAACGGGCCGATGGCGGTGCCCACGTAGGCGTAGAGGCGCTGCGGGTTGCTCGCCGCGACGGCCAGGCCCCAGCGGCCCTGGTCGGCGTCGGTCGGCAGACCGTTGGTCATCCGCTGCCAGGTCTCACCGCCGTCGTTCGAGCGCCAGAGGCTGGAACCGGGGCCACCGTAGGTGCGCTGGTGCGGCTCGCGCAGGTGGTCCCACATCGCCGCGTACACCCGGTTGGGGTTGCTCGGGTCGATGATCACCTCGGTGGCGCCGGTGGTGCCGTTCAGCGGGGCGAGCACCTGCCGCCAGTTGTCACCGCCGTCCTCGCTGAGGTAGACGCCGCGCTCACCGCCGGGGATGAACAGGTTGCCGCTGGCCGCCGCGAAGATGCGCTTCTCGTTGGTCGGGTCGATGGCGAGCCGGCCGATGGCGTGGCTGTCGGTCAGACCGACCCGCTTCCAGGAGCCCCCGCGGTCGGTGGAGCGGTAGATGCCGTCACCACCGAAGGTGATGGAACCACCGCCGGGCTGGGCCTCACCGGTGCCGGCGAACAGGACACCGTCGCTGGTCATGGCCAGCGCACCGATGGGCTGGGACCAGCTGTCCGGCCAGACCGGGGTGAAGACGTCGCCGGCATCGCTGGACTTCCACACGCCACCGGAGGCGGCGGCGATGAACAGCTGGTCCGGCACCTGCGGGTCGACCACGAGGTCGGGGACCCGGCCACCGATGTTCAGCGGCCCGAAGAAGTCCCACTGCTGGTCGCCGAGCTTGCGGTAGCTGTTCTTGGTCCGCACGGCGAGCTGCTTGGCCTCGCCCCGGGCGTTGGCGTACTGGGTGGCCGACAGGCTGGTGCTGCCATCACTCAACCGCTGGGCGGTCATCCACTCGTCCGGCACCTCCATCGGGCCGGTGGGCAGGTTGGTGGCCAGCGACGGTTCAACAGCGGGGGGTGGGCTGGACGACGCGGCCAACGCGACCGTGGCGAGCAGCCCGACCACAGCTGTCGCCGCCAGTCCGCGATAGTGCCTCGCGAACGTAAGTTTCATGGGGGTCTCTCCTGATCCGGACACGAACGGTCCTTGCTGCGCACGCTAGATCGCTGGTCGGTGCCAGTCACCGAGCATCTGTCGGGAGAACCCCCGGTCCGGTTAGGACATCTGTCGAGAGGTCATCCGCCGCTGCGGAACTCGGGCAGACCGGCGTCCTCGGAGTCCGGCCCCACCACGACCGTCAGGCTGGAGCCGTCCGCACAGAGCGCCGAGGCACGAAGGTACATCCGTCGAGCCTCGGTCCGGGCCAGCACCTCGGTCTCGAAGACCTCGTCCTCGACGCGCAGCACCTCCAGGTCCGTACGCTGCTCGTAGTGGGCGCGAACGTCCAGTGGAGACATCCGCAGGGTCGCCTCCACGGTGGTCAGCACCCCCTGCCGCACGACGTCGGTGACCCGGGAGCCTTCCGGCAGGGCCAGACCCGGTACGTCGGCCTCGACCTCCGGATCGTCCATCGGCACCCGGTCACAACTGGGCAGATTCGCCAACAGGTCGCGACCGCCGCCGGTGGGCGCCGCCGAGCCGTCACCACAGGCGGCCAGCAGGGGGAGGACGACGACGGTGGCGACCAGTACCCGCAATCTCATCGCAGCAGGATGCCAGCTCATCGCAGCACCCGCCAGCGTCGTACGACCAGCAGCAGCACGATGATGATCACGGCAGTGATCAGCATCAACAGGATGGTGACCAGAGAGCCGTAGGCGAAGCCGGAGAACTCGAAGACCTGGTCGAAGATGTACACCGGCAGGTACAGGGTGGCGTTGGCGGGCCGCCCGTCGGTGAGCACGTACGCCGGCACGAAGTTCACCTGGAGGGTGAGGATGATGTCCCGCACCGCCAGCAGCACCAGCACCGGGGCCAGCAGGGGCAGGGTGAGCCGCCGCAACTGTCCGAACGGGCCACACCCCTCCAGGGTGGCCGCCTCGTACAGTCGGCCGTCGAGCAGCCGACGGGCGGCCAGCACCACCACGAACCCCTCACCGATCGGGAAGGCCAACATCAACACCACCCCGATACGGGCCGTGGTGGGGTCGGCCAGCCAGTTGTAACCCTCGTGACCGAACAGCCCCAGAAGTTGGTTCAGCGGCCCGTACAGCGGGTTGAGCACCCACAGGAACAGCACCGCCAGGGCCACGTCCGGGATGACCGTGGGCAGGTAGACCGCGGTGCGGAACCAGCGGCCACCCGGGCGGGGGGCGGCGAGCAGCAGACCTAGTCCCACCGCGGCGATGAACCGCACCGGTACGGCCAGCGCCACATGGAACAGGGAGGCTTCCAGGCTGTCGAGCAGGAACCGGTCGCCGAACATCCGGCGGATGTTGTCCAGCCCGATGAACTGGGGGTCCCGGGTCAGCCCGGTGTGGTCGGTGAAGGCGTACCCGACGTTGAGCAGCGCCGGCACCGCGACCAGCAGGGCCACCGCGATGGCGTACGGGGCCAGGAAGGCCCAGCCGGTCAGGGGTCGGCGGGGCCGGGTCATCGTCGTCGGCCGGTGGTCGCGTCGAACCGGTGCAGCCGATCGGCGCGCAGCCGCACCTCGTCCCCGGGAGCCACCCCGGGGCGGGGGCCGGTGCGCACGATCAGCCGGGTGCCGTCCGGGCAGCGGGTCGACAGGTTGGCCTCGCTGCCCAGCGACTCCACCGCCTCGACGATGGCGGTGACCGGTCCGGCGTCGTCGAGGGCCAGGTCCTCCGGCCGTACGCCGATGGTCAGGGTGGCGTCGCCGCCGAGCACTCCGCCGCCGGGCACCAGGTTCATCGGCGGGCTGCCGAGGAACCCGGCGACGAAGGTGTCGGCCGGCTCGTCGTACACCTGCTGGGGTGGGCCGACCTGGCGGATCCGCCCCTCGGCCAGCACCACCACCCGGTCACCGAGGGTCATCGCCTCGTGCTGGTCGTGGGTGACATGGATGGTGGTGGTGCGCAGTTCCCGGTGCAGGGCCAGCAGGTCGGTGCGGGTGGCGAAGCGCAGCGGCCCGTCCAGGCTGGCCAGCGGCTCGTCCAGCAGGTAGACACTGGGGTCGCGCAGCAGCGCCCGGGCCAGGGCCACCCGCTGACGCTGGCCGCCGGACATCTGATCGGGGTAGCGGTCCAGCAGGTCACCGATGCCGAGCCGCTGCGCGGCGGCCTCGGCCCGCTGGACCGCCTCGGCCCGACGCACCTTGCGCACCCGCAGGCCGAAGGTGAGGTTGTCCAGCACACTCAGGTGCGGAAACAGGGCGTAGTCCTGGAAGACCATCGCCACCGCGCGCCGGGGCGGCGGGATGGTGGCCACGTCGACGTCGTCGACCAGGATCCGGCCGCTGTCCGGCCGGTCCAGTCCGGCGATCAGCCGAAGGATGGTCGACTTACCCGATCCGGAGGGGCCGACCAGGGTGATCAACTCCCCGGCGGCCACCTCCAGGTCCACGCGATCGACGGCCGGCTTGCCGCCGTACGACCGGGTCAGGGCCTCCAGCCGGATGACGCCCTTCACTTGCCCGCCGAGAACAGCGGACGGATCCGGTCCTCCAGTTGGCGCAGCCCGGCTTCGCGGTCGATCCGGCCGTAGAAGACCTCGGCCAGCAGACTGTTGCCCTCCTTCTCCACCCGCGACCAGCTACCGGTGCGGGGGGTGGCCCGCAGGTGCGGCGCCGCGTCGAGGTACACCTGCGAGGAGCGGGGCGGCTTGGCCGGGTCCAGGAAGACGGGGGAGTTGGCCACCTCAAGACGGGACGGCACGGTACGGCCCGACTCGGCCAGGGTGTGCTGCCCGGCGTTGCCCATCGCGTACTCGATGAATCGCCAGGCCGGCCGGTGGTCGTCCAGTCCGGCACTCATGCAGTACGCGTCGCTGTGCAGGATGGAGGCCGGCTGCCCGCCGGGGGCCACCGGCAGCGGCGCGACATCCCAGGTGAAGTCCGTGATGGTGCGCAGGGTGGGCACGGCCACCCGGCTGTTGAGGTACATGCCCAGCGTGCCGCGCATGAACCGGGCCTCGCTGGACTCGCTCTGCTCCTCGGCGTCCGGCGGCACCACACCGTGGCGCAGTTGCAGGTCGAGGAACCAGTCCACGGCCGCCCGGGAGGACGGGTTGTCGGTGAGGGTCAGCCTGCTCGGCTTGTCCGGATCGTCGACCAGCTCACCGCCGTTGGACCAGACGAAGGGGGCCAGCCGGGGCAGCGAGGGGTCCACCCCGACCCCGTACCGGCCGTCGCGGGTCAACGCCTTTGCGGCGGCGAGGAAGTCGTCCCAGGTCCAGCCCGCCTTCGGGGCGGGCACCCCGGCGGCGGCGAACAGGTCGGCGTTGTAGTAGACGACGAGCGAGGACAGGTTCTGCGGCAGGCAGGTCAGCTCCTTACCGTCGAACCGGAAGGCGTCCAGGGCCTGCGGGCTGAAGTCGCTCTCCTTGATCGCCTCGCTGGAGTCCAGGTAGGACTGCGCCGGCTCGATCGCCCCCTGGGCGGCGAACTGGCCGTAGCGGCGGTAGTTGAGCAGGAACACGTCCGGCGGCTGACCCCCGGCGAAGGAGGTGGTCAGCCGCGCCATCAGCTCGTCCTGGCTGGCCACCGGTGACAAGTTGACCGGTACGTCGGGGTTGGCCGCGGTGAAGTCGGCGACCATGGTCCGGTAGCCGGCGATCTCCTCGGCGTCACCGAACAGCACGACGGTGATGCCGGAGTCGTCGGCCTTGTCGTCACCGGAGGAACATCCGGTGACGATCAGCGCCGTCGCCAGCAAGGTGGCGCAGGTGCGCCGCCAGAGGGAGGTCATCGTCTTCCTTTCGAGCGAAGCGCCGCCAGGGGATCGTCGGCCAGCAGGATCCGTTGGGCGAGCAGGAACATCAGGACGCAGGGCGCGGTGGCGATCACGCTGCCGGCCATCAGCAGCGGCCAGTCCGTCGGGTTGAGCAGCAGCAGGAACCGTAGCCCCAGAGGCCAGGTGTAGCGGTCGCCGCTGGTCAGATAGAGCAGGGGGTCGATGAAGTTGGACCAGTGGAAGGTAAAGGCCAGCACCGCCACCGCCAGGGTCGCCGGCTTGACCTGGGGCAGGGCCAGCCGTCGGAAGATGGTCAGCCAGCCGGCGCCCTCCAGCCGGGCGGCCTGCAACTGGCTGTCCGGTATGCCGCCGAAGCTCCAGGCGTACAGCAGGATCAGGAAGGGGCTGACGGCCAACGCCGCCGGTGCCAGCAGGGGCAGGTAGGTGTCGACCGCCCCGAAGAGGCGGAACACCTCGAACCGGGTGGCCCACACGGCGGTGACCGGCACCAGCAACACGACCAGCAGGGCCAGCAGGGCCCGGCGGCGGGCGGCCCCGGACAGCAGCCGCAGCCCGAAGCCGGTCAGCGCGGCCACCAGCACGGTCAGCGGTACGGCCATCGCCACCACCAGCGCCGAGTTGGCCAGATACCGCGCCAGCGGCACCAGTTCCGGCAGCCGGGTGTACGCGGCCGTGGTGGGATCGGCCGGCCACAGTTCCAGGGTGCGCGGCGGCGGGGAGCCGGCCGGCCGCAACGATCCGACCACCATGAACCACAGTGGCGCTACGAAGATCACCGCGAAGATGGCGGGCACGACGAACCGCCCGAGCCAACGCCCGACCACCGCGCCACCCCCCTCAACTGCCCCTTTGCCGAACCTAGAGATCAACTGGCCGTCGGTCATCGGGCACCTGTCGGAGATCCCCGCGCCGGGATGCTACGTGTGTCGCAGGCGCCTCACTCCTCGGGCCGATGCTGCCCGGTCAACCGGGCCAGCTTGAGTCCCAGGTGCAGACACAGCCGCTCGTCACCGTCCTTGAGGTCGGTGTCGGCCAGTTCCTCGATGCGTTGCAGTCGGTAGTAGAGGGTGGTGCGGTGCAGCCGCAGCCGGGCCGCCGTGGCATGGGCGTTGCCGGCCTGGTCCAGATATCGCTCCAGAGTGGTCAGCAGGACCTGACTGCCCGGGGTGGCCAGCAGTCGGGCCAGCCCGGGATGCACGTCGGCCACCGTCAGCTGCTGGTCGCTGAGTCGGGCCAGGGCCCGGTAGCTGCCCAGAGCGGACCAGAAGACCACCCGGCCCAGCGCGGGAAGTTGCGCACCGACCCGGGCCGCGTGCAGCGCCTCGACGTACGACTCGGCGGCGTCCGCCAGCCGCGGCCGAATCTGCCCGACCCCGACCACCGTCCGTTCCACCGAGCCGAGCGCCCGGGTGACGTGCTGAAGATCCTCGTCGAGTTGGCGGGCGGCGGCCTCCGGGGCGGGCCGCCCCGCGACCGGCTCGGCCGGCAGCAGCAGCACCCCGTGGTCGTGCCGGATCAGGTGCAGGGCCTCCCTGATCCCGGCCCGTCGGCGGGCGGCCACCAGGGCCTGTTCCAGGGCGATGCGGGCCAACTCGTCCGGCTGCCGGTGCGCGGGGGCGACCAGCCGGGCCACCAACGCCGTCCGGGGCCCGTCGGCGGCGATCATCCCCGCCTCCAGCAGGGCCCGGGCCGCCTGGTCGCGGGTCTCCGGACTGTCGGCGAGCAGGGTACGGGCCGCCTCGGTCTCCCGTTGCGCGGCCAGTTCACCGAGCAGATTCTCCCGGTACAGGGCCAGGGAGAGTTCCTTGAGCAGGCCGGTGGCGGTCAGGTCGACATCGGTCATGGTGCCGTCGGGATCGATGAACCAGACGTAGCCGAGCAGCAGTTCGTGGTGCCGCACCGGCACACACAGCCGGGGCAACATGCCCAGGTCCGGCCGCGCCGGAGTGCGTACCGGCCCGCGTGCGTCGGCCAGCCCGAGGTCGCGTACCCAGGCGACGACCTCCGGACTGCTCTGCCGGCGCAGGATCGAGGCCCGGCGGACCTCGTCGGTCAGCCCGTTCTGCTCGCTGTACACGACGACCCGTTGCCGACGGTCCTCGATCAGTGCGGGACGTCCGGCGTGGGCGGCGACGGCGTCGACGATGCGTTGCAGTTCGCCCCGCACCAGCCCCCCTCTCACGTTGTGGATTCCTGGCGGGCGGCAGAACCGCCCCGCGCACCGCCGCCATGATCAGAATCCTGTCTACACCCGGGATAGGCGTAGGACCAGGCTTCTTCGTTACAGTTATGCGTATCATTCTCGCGTTGGCTGTCACATAGGCTTGTCGTGATGAGCCGACCGCCGACCCGTGCTCCCGGTGACCTTCGGGTTCACCTGCGACGGGCACGCGACCACATGGACCGCCACCACACCCAGCCGCTGGACCTCGCCGCCGTCGCGGCCGTCGCCGGCATCAGCAAGTATCACTTCCATCGGTTGTTCACCATCACGTACGGCCTCTCGCCGGCGGCGTACCTGTCGCAACGGCGCATCGAGCGGGCCCAGGACCTGTTGCGAGCCACCAACCTCACCGTCACCGAGGTCTGCTACGCGGTCGGCTTCGCCAGCCTCGGCTCGTTCAGCAGCCGGTTCCGGGAACTCGTCGGCGAGTCACCCAGCGAGTTCCAGCGCCGCTGGGCGCAGGCCGGTGCGCCGCGTATCCCGGGCTGTTTCGTGTTCATGTGGGGGTTCGCCGAGCGGCGCGGTGACGCCGCAAGCTAGGAGAAGCCACCACCGCACCGATGGGGCCTAGCCTGGCCCGCATGATTACGAACGTCTCGCTGACCACCGTTTTCGTCAAGGACATCGACGCCGCCAAGGCCTTCTACACCGAGGTGCTCGGGTTCGTCGAGCGCACCGACCTCACCATCGGCGACGGCTCCTACCGCTGGTGCACGGTCGGTCACCCCAGCCAGCCGGAGTTGGAGGTGCACCTCCAACTCCCCGGCCCGCCGCTGTCGCCGGAGGTGGCCGAGATGTTCGGCCGGGCCCGGGACGAGGGCAGTCTCTTCGCCCTCGGTCTGGCCGTCGACGACTGCCGCAAGTCCTACGAGGAGTTGCGCGCCAAGGGCGTGGAATTCCTCCAGGAACCGGCGGATCGCCCGTACGGGGTGGAAGCCGTGGCCCGCGACAACTCCGGCAACTGGCTGGTCCTGGTCGAGCACAAGGAGTTCAGCCCGGCTGACTTCGACTGACCAGCGCACCTGGCCGCCCGCCTCGCCCGACGCTCCATCCCGTCCGGCGGGGCGGGCCGCTACCGGTCGGCACGGCACGCGGACGGATGTCGACAACGGTAAGTATCAATACCCTGGTAGTCATGCGGGTGTTCGACATGATCGTCGACGAGCGGCACCGGGCAGCCGACCTTCTGGAGGGTCTGACGGCCGAGCAACTCCGCCGGCCGAGCCTCTGCGCGGGCTGGAGGGTGCACGACGTGGCCGCCCACCTCACCACCTACCTGCGCTTCGGCCAACTGAAGATCTACGCCGCGATCGTCACCACCGGGGCCGACTTCGACCGCTTCAACCTCCGGCTGACCCGCCGGGCCGCCCGCCTGCCGATCGAGGAGATCGTGGCGAGGTTGCGGCGGCACGCGACCTCCCGCACCACCATCCCGCGCTCCGGGTACGACCCGGTCCTGACCGACGTGCTGCTGCACGACCTGGACATGCGGGTGCCCCTGAACATCGCCCGCGACACCCCGGAGGAGCGGCTCCGGGTGGCCTTCCGGCACCTGACCGACCAGCCCTCGCCCGGGTACGCGATGGGAGACCGGCTGCGTGGCCTGCGACTGGAGGCCACCGACACCGGTTGGACGTACGGCAGCGGGCCGGTGGTCCGCGGCCGTGCCGAAACCCTGCTGCTCGGCATCGGCGGCCGACCGTGGGCCTTCGACCACCTGGACGGCGAGGGGTTGACCCTGCTGCGGTCGCGGGTGCTCAACCGGACCCGACCGGGGGTGCTCGGGCGCCTGATGGCGCCGCTGCGGGTGCTGGCCAGCCCGCCACCATCCGCCCGACGATCCCGGGAAGCCGGGGCGCCCGAACTGTCCTGAGTAGGGTCGCCGGCGCCCGCCGCAGCCTGGTCGCCGCCGGCGCTCAGACCGTGTTGCGGTAGCCGACGCTGAGGACCCGCCGGGCTGCCTCCTCGTAGAACGTCGGATCACTCGGGGCGAAGGTGCCGAGGCCATCGACATACCGGTTGACCATGCAGAAGGCCGCCGCGATGAGGACGGTGTCGTGGATCTCCTCATCGGTGGCACCCTCGGCGCGGGCCGTCTCGACCAGCTCCGGGGTGACGTCGCGGCCACTACGCTGCACAGCCCCGGCGATGTGCAGCAGGGCACGCAGCTTCGTGCTGACCGGCGCGTTGTCCGGATCGGTGCGAACCTGCTCGACCAGGGGCATGCCCGCGTCGAGCAGTGCGGCGGCGAACGCCGAGTGCGCCGCGCAGCAGTAGGTGCACTGGTTCAGACCGGAGACGTACGCGGCGATCAACTCGCGGTCGGCGGTGGGTAGGCTGAGCGGCCCCCGCAACAGGGTCTCGGCCAGTTCCAACATCGGCTTGCCGGTCACCGGCCGGTACTTCAACGGGCCCCGGACCCCGGGGAACTCGTTCTCGTCCACGCCCAGGTCGATGTGTGCCATGACCTCACATCCTGATTCGATCAGCCGATGATATTTCGATGATCGGCACGGGGTCAGCGGTCCAGCACCGGCAGGTAGCCGCGGGTCGCGACCCGTCCGGCCGGGCCCATGTACCACTCCTGGTTGTCAGGTACGAGCGTGCCGAGGCCGTCGACGTACCGGTTGAACATGCAGTACGCCGCGGCGATGAGGACGGTGTCGTGGATTTCCAGGTCGGTGGCGCCTTCGGTGCGGGCGGCCTCGACGAGTTCGGTGGTGACCTCGCGTCCGCTGACCTGGACGGCAGCGGCGATGCGCAGCAGGGCCCGCAGCTTCGCCGAGATCGGCGCGGTGTCCGGGTCGGCACGCACCTGCTCGACCAGGGACATGCCCTCATCGAGTTGGGCCGCCGCGTATGCCGAGTGTGCCGAGCAGCAGCACCTCGACCAGCTCAAGCAACGGTTGGCCGGTCTCCGGTCGGAAGCGCAACGGGCCACGGATGCCGGGGAACTCGGCCTCGGGCACCCCTAGATCGATGTGAGCGATGAGGCACTCTCCTGGATCTCGAAGTCGATCGTTCTCGCCGTGCGGCGATTGAATCTAGTGAATAGATCGTGGCATCTCAAGGGTGTCCGGTGCGTCACCCGACAGCCGCACGCATTCGCCATCCAGGGGTCCTCAGCCGGCAGGCGCAGGACCCCCGGCGCCCTGGACCGGGCCGTCGATCATCCCGTAGCCGACGGGCCGGTCCAGGACGCCGGGGGCCAACCCCCGCTGCCGGGTGGCCCCGGAGCACCCGTCCGGCGGACCATGGTGGGTACCGCCTCGGGCCGGGACGGCAGGTGTGGCAACCCCTCGCAGGCCGATCTCACCTGCTCGTCCAGTGCAGGTGATCGCATCGGCGGCGATGGTACGGTGACCGGCGTACAAGGCGCGCACAATCGACGTACAACTGGCCAGCCTCGGGCTGAGGTGAATGATGCCGCTCCGCTTCGACCTGCTCGGCCCGTTGTCGGTGGTCCACCATGGTCGGACGCTCGATCTCGGCTCGGTGAAGCAACGGCTGGTGTTGGCCTGTCTGCTGTTCCGGCCGTGCGAGGCGGTCGCCGCGGAGAGACTGGTGGCCGCCCTCTGGGGAGACCAGCCACCGGTATCGGCCAACGCCAACATCCGCACCTACATCCGCGGGTTGCGGCGAGCCCTCCAGGACGGTGTCGACGACAAGCCGCGGATCGTGACCACCCACGGTGGATACCTGCTCCGAGTCGAACCGGACGAGCGTGACCTGGACCGCTTCGACGCCGCGACCGCCCGGGGACGGGAAGCCCTGACCAACGGCGACCCCGCCCGCGCCGAGGCCGAGTTGGCCGGAGCCTTGGCCCTGTGGCGGGGCCAGGCGCTGGCCGAGCTGCCGCTAGCCCCGCAGCTGTCCCGCTGGGTCGAGCAGTTGGCGGAGCGGCGGCTGCTGGCCGAGGAGGATCATGCCGAGGCGAAACTGGCCCTCGGTGCTCATGCGGAGGCGATCCCCCGGTTGCGGGCCCTGCTCGACCGGTACCCGCTGCGGCAGCGCGCCTGGACGCACCTCATGTCAGCGCTCTACGCCAGCGGTGACGTGGCCGGTGCGCTGGCGGCCTTCCGGCAGGTCCGACGGGCCCTGGCCGAGGAGACCGGGATGGACCCCGGGCCCGAGCTGATCCGTCTGCACGACGACATCCTGCACCACCGGCGACATCGGAACGGATCGTCGGCTACCGGCGGTCGGGGGGTCACGGCCATGGCCCGGGTCCGCCCGGCCCAACTGCCCTTCGTGCCACCCGGGTTCGTTGGCCGGGAACTCCAGCTGACCCGCCTGGACGCGGCCATCGACGACCGGGTCGATGGGCCGACCACTGTGGTCATCTCCGCGATCTGCGGCATGGCCGGCATCGGTAAGTCCGCGCTGGCGCTGCACTGGGCGCATCGGGTGGCCGACCGGTTCCCCGATGGACAACTCCATGTCAACCTGCGCGGGTACGACGACGGGGAAGTCGTCGCGCCCGCCGACGCCCTGCTCGGCTTCCTGGAGGCGCTCGGCGTACCCCTGGCCCGGATACCGAGCAGTCTGGACGCGCGGATCGGCCTCTACCGCAGCCTGCTCGCCTCCCGCCAGATGCTCATCGTGCTCGACAACGCGCGCGACGCCGAGCAGGTGCGACCGCTGCTGCCCGGTACCGGCCGCAGCGTCGTCGTCGTGACCAGTCGGGAGCAACTGCACAGCCTGGTAGCCGCCGAGGGTGCCCGACTGCTGGCCCTCGACGTACTGACCGCCACGGAGTCGACGCACCTGCTGCGCAGCCGGATCGGTGGCGATCGGCTGGACGTCGAACCGGACGCCGTGGCCGACATGATCGAGGCCGCCGGACGCCTGCCCCTGGCCCTGTCGATCGTGGCGGCCCGGGTGGCGACCCGACCCACCTTCACGCTGGAGGCCATCGCCGCGGAACTGCGTCCACCAGAGGCGCGGCTGGAGGTCCTGGCCGACGGCGACGTACGTCGGGTGTTCTCCTGGTCCTACCGGGCCCTGAGTCCCGTCGCCGCCCGCCTGTTCCGCCTGATCGGACTGCATCCGGGACCCGAACTGACCAGCGCCGCCGCGGCCGCGCTGCTGGGCTGCCCCACACCGGCGGTCGGCCCGGTGCTCAAGGAACTGACCCGGCTGCACCTGCTGACCGAGCACCTGACCGACCGATACGCCTGCCACGACCTGCTGCGCTCGTACGCCGCCGAGCTGACCCGGGGAGCTGACCGGAGCGCCGAGCGGCACGAGGCTCGCCACCGCCTGTACGACCACTACCTGCACAGCGCCTATCCGGCGGCCCGACTGGTCCAGCCGCAGTGGACACCCATCACCCCCGTGCCGGCCCTGCCGGACGTCATCCACCTGCCGATGGCCGACCAGGACGCCGCCCTGGACTGGTTCTCCACCGAACGCCGTGTGCTGCTGCGGGTGATCCGGCAGGCCGCCACCACTGGCTTCGAGGCGTACGCCTGGCAGTTGGCCTGGGCGTTGACCACCTTCCTGGCGCCCCGTGGGCTCTGGCACGACCAGTTGGCGGCCCAGCAGACCGCCCTGGCGGCGGCGGAATGCCTCGGCGACCTCAACGCTCAGGCCACGGCCAGTCGACTGCTGGGCCGGGCCGCCGCGCGGCTGGGCCAGCAGGACACCGCCGGCGACCACCTGCAGCGGGCGATCAAGTTGTACGAGCAGCTCGACGACGAGGACGGTCTGGCGCAGACCCTGCACAACTACACCGAGCACTGTTTCGTGCTCGGCCGGGTCGACGAGGCGCTGACCCACGGTCACGAGGCCCTGCGGCTGTACCGGCGGACCGGCAACCGGGCCGGGCAAGGGCGGGCCCTCAACGCGGTCGGGTACATCCACGCCGTTCGCGGTGACCACCTGCAGGCGATCGTCGACTGCACGGCGGCGCTGACCCAGCAGCGGCTCATCGACGACCGCAACGGCCAGGCGGCGACGCTGGACAGCCTGGGCTTCGCCTACCAGGGACTCGGCGATCATGCCCGTGCGGTGTCCTGCTACGAGCAGTCAGTGGAGCTGTTCCACGCCTCCGCGGACCGCTATCACCAGGCGGAGACCCTGGTTCGGCTCGGCGAGGCCCAGGCCGCGATGGGCAAGGCCGAGGCGGCGGCCGAAGCCTGGCGGCTGGCCGCTGCCATCTATGACGACCTGGGTGATCCCACGGTCGATGAGGCCCGCCGCAGACTCGCGGAACTCGGCCAGGCCGCTGCCGGCCGGAAATCGACCTAGCTTCGACCCGGTGGGTTCCGGCTCTCGGTGATCCCGCTGGGCCGGGCCGGAGGCGTCGCGGGGGAGTTGTCGATCGCCTGGAGCAGGGCGGTGGCCGATCCGGTGAGCCGCCGACCGCGCGGCCACACCGCGCGCAGGTCCCGGCGCAGGGGCAGGTCCTCCACCGGCACGATCACCAGGTGGCCGGTGGCCAGTTCCGTCTCCACGGCGTGCCGGCTCAGTACGGCCGGCGCGGTGCCGGTCATCGCCGCGCCCTTGACGGCGGCGTTCGACCCCAGGGACAGATGTGGCGGGGCGGGGTCCAGGTCCCGCAGGGCCACCTCCAGGGTCTCCCGGGTGCCCGATCCCTGCTCCCTGACCACCAGCCGGGTACGCGCCAACTCCGTCCTGCGCAGCGGGCGACGAAGGAGGGCCCAGCGGTGCTGCGGCGCCACGACGACGACCAGGTGATCGTGTCCGACGATCCGCTGATCCAGTCCCTCGGGCACGCTCGGCCCCTCGATGAACCCGATGTCGACGCTGTCGTCCGTGACCAGCATCCGGGCGACCTCGGTGGAGTTGACCACGGTCAGGCCCACCTGCACATCGGGTTCGCGCTGGGCCAGGCTGTGCAACCAGCGGGGGAGCAGGGCCTCGGCGACCGTCATGCTCGCCGCCACCCGCAGCCGCGCCGCCCGCGCGTGACGCATGGCGGTGAGGCTGTTGTGGAACTCGTCGGCGACGGTCAGCAGGCGCAGCGCCCAGGTGACCACGACCTGCCCGTCGTCGGTCAGCATCGAACCGCGCGGGGTACGGGTCAGCAGCGGCAGCCGTACCTGCCGTTCCAGCGCGGCCAGGCGCTTGCTGGCCGACGGCTGGGACATGCCCATGGTGCGCGCGGCCCGGCCGACACTGCCCAGCTCGGCCACCCGGGCCAGCAGGCGCAACGACACCAGGTCGGGAAGCACACTCATAGCCCCAGGCTATGACCTGCACCCCGGTGGACGGCTACTGGAGAGGGCCGGATCACGTGAAGCTGTCCCCTATGACGATCAAGGAGGCGACCAGCGTCGTTCCCGCCGCAGGTAGGGGAGGCCCCCGCCTGCTGCCGGGACTGCTCGTCGCCGCCGGCGCGGCCGCCGTCGGACATCTGGTGAATCACCGGTTCGGTGCCGCCAGCCCGCTGGTGGTGGCGATCGTGCTCGGTATCGCGCTGACCGCCTGCGGCGGCAACCGTCCGTGGTTGCAGCCCGGCCTGCGGTTCGCCGCCACCACCCTGCTGCGGATCGGCATCGTGCTGCTCGGCCTGCAACTGGTCCTGGCAGATGTCGTCGACCTGGGGGTCGGGCCGATACTCGTGGTGGTGCTGGGGGTGGCCGCCAGCTTCCTGGCCACCCGCTGGGCGGGCCGACGCCTCGGCCTCACCCCCGATCGCTCCCTGCTGGTGGCGACCGGGGTGGCCATCTGCGGCGCCTCTGCCGTGGCCGCGATGAACCAGGTCGGTGACGGTGAGGAGGAGGACGTCGTCACCGCGGTAGCGGTCGTGACCGTGCTCGGCACTGTCTCCATGATCGCCCTGCCCGCCCTGGGTGTGCTGTTCGGCCTCGACGAGGTGCTGCTCGGCCTGTGGGTGGGGGCGAGCGTGCACGAGGTGGGCCAGGTCGTCGCGGTCGGCGGGGCGGTCGGTGCCACGGCCCTGTCGGCGGCCGTCGTCGTCAAACTGTTCCGGGTGCTGCTGCTCGCCCCACTCGTCGCCCTGGTGGCCCTGGTCCGCCGATCCGGCACCAGGACCACCCACGGGGTACGCAAGCCCCCGCTGTTGCCCTGGTTCGTGGTCGGCTTCGTCGCGGCGGCGCTGCTGCGGAGCACCGGCTGGCTGCCGACCGGCCTGGTGGACCTGGGATCGCTGGCCGGCACCGTGCTGCTGGCCGCCGCCATGTTCGCCCTCGGCGCCGCGGTAGACCTGCGCGCGGTGGCCCGGGGTGGCCGGCAGGCCGTGACCGCCGGCGCGGTCGGCACCCTGGTCCTGTCCGGCGTCACCCTGGCGGGCCTGGCTCTGACCACCTGAGGCCGGATGGGCGGGTACGACCACGCCTGACCCGGGTACGTACCCCCGGCTACCGAGCTGTCAGGACTTTGCGCAGTTCGTGGACGGTGTTGAAGGCAGGGTTGGTGGGTCCTGCAGCGTCCTGCCACAGAAAGTGCCACTCGGAGTCAGCGGCCATGATCCGGTCGAGGGTCCGCGCCGCGAGTGGGGCCAGGTCGTCGGGCAGGTCGAGCCGACCACCGTCGAGCAGAAAGTCCGGTGCGTACGAGGAGGTGATCGCCGGCCCGCCGGGCTGCTGCGCGGCCACGATCGCGGCTGCGGCGATCGCCGCGCAGGCGACATCAGCGTCGAGGTAGCCCTCCTCACCGGCGGCCCGGCTCAGCGCCTCGCGGACCATCATCGGACGCTTGGCCACGTCGGCGTCGTCGAGAGCACCACACCAGTCAGCGGCGGTGTCGTTGTCGAATGGTCCGCTGTCCCACGTCCCCATGCCATCTCCCAAGATCGGTTGGTCGTCATTCTCACATCGACCGCCGACAAGATTCCCCGACCGGGCGGTGGCCGTCGTGCGGCGCGGAGGTGCACCCGGCCGGATGCGGTTCGTCAGGCGGAGGCGGTGGGCTGGCGGGGCAGCGATGAGGTGGCCGCAGTGGCGCGGTAGCCGGCGGACTGGAGGGTGAACAGTTCGGCGTACCGGCCGCCTGCGGCCATGAGCTGGTCGTGGGTGCCGGTCTCCACGAGACGGCCGTGGTGCAGGACGTAGATGCAGTCGGCGTGCCGGACGTTGGCCAGCCGGTGGGTGATCAGGATGGTGATGCCCTGTCCCTGCCGGTCGCGGATGGCCTGGAACAGGGCGTCCTCGGCGCGGGGATCGAGGGCGGATGAGGGTTCGTCCATGATCAGCAGGTCGGCGTCGCGCAGGAAACCCCGGGCGGCGGTGATGCGTTGCCACTGCCCGCCGGAGAGGTCCTGGCCACCGGCGAAGGTGCGGTCGAGCAGGGTCTCGTAGCCGTACGGCAGATCGGTGATCATGTCGTGGGCGACCGCGCGGGCGGCGGCGGTCTCGATGCGGGCCTGTTCCGGGACGGTGGTGATGTCGCCGATGGCGATGTTCGTGGCGGCGGTGAAGGGCCACTTGTGGTACTCCTGGGTGACGACCGCGATCCGGGCTCGCAGGGCGTCGGTGTCCCAGTCGGCCGCCGGGCGGCCGTTGAAGCGGATGGTGCCGCCGGTCGGGGTACGCAGGAGGGCGATCATGGTGGCCAGGGTCGACTTGCCGGAGCCGTTCTCACCGACGAAGGCCACCGTCTGCCCGTCCCGGATGCGCAGGCTCACCCGGTCGACGGCCGCAGTCTCCCGGTCGGGGTAGCGCAGGCTGACCGCCTCCACCACGATCTCCCGCAGCCGGTCCGGTGCCTCCGCACCAGGGGCGGCGGGCGGGGGCAGGTAGTCGGCGGCGCGGGTCATGAAGCCGGTGTAGTCACGGAAGTGCTGCCCCTCGGTGTAGACCCGGTCGGTCTGGAAGGTGACCACGGACAGGGACCGCTGCGCGGACTGGATGGCGATCACGCAGGTCGCGGCGGCGGCCAGGGGGATCTGCCCGTCGATGAGCAGCAGACCGAGCAGGACGTACACCACGGCGGTCGCGATCCCGCCGATCATCGCCCCGATGGTGGTGGTCGTGGTCACCCGGCGGGCCAGGGCCAGTTGGATGTCGGTCTCCACCCCCATGACCCGGTCGTACTGGTCGAGCAGGAAACCCCGCAGGCCGTAGGAGCGCAGTTCGGGGGCGGAGTCACGCTCGGCCATCAGGCGGTGCAGCAGCCACATCCGTCGCCGCCGCACCGACCCGGCGGCGTAGGTCCGGTAGCGCAGATGCCCGGCCCGCAGCGAGGCCCATCCGCTCGGCACGGTGGCCATCAGCAGAGCCGGCAACAACAGGGGGTGGATCACCACGACGGCGATCGCGACGGCGATCACCCCGGCCAGACCGGCCAGCAGGTTCATCGACGCCTGCACCAGGTCCGTGGTGGAGGCCGAGCCTCGGGTGGCCCGTTCCATGTCGTCGGCGAAGGCGTCCGCGTCGAAGGCCTCCAGCCGTACCGCCGTGGTCATCTCGAACAGCCCTCGTTCGACCTCCCGGTCGACCTTGGGGGTGAGGCCGTTCTGCGCGTACCCCATCGCGGTCGCCATGCTCGCGCGCAGGACGATCACCGCCGCCAGGGCGATCAGGGCCGGTAGCGCCGCGATCACCTTGTCGGGGGTCGGTCCACCGGCGAACAGTTCCACGAGCACCCGCTGTGCCGCGAGCAGCCCGAAGGCCGACATCACCCCGGCGCCGACCGTGGTCACCGCCACGATCGAGGTACGCAGCCGATCGGCCCGCCAGCTGACCACGATGGCGGCCCAGACCAGGCGGGGCAACTCGGAGAAGACCGCGAACAGGCTGGCCTGCGCCCGCGCCCGCACCCCGGTCTCCCACCACAGCTCCCGCAACTCCGGCAGTACGGAATCCTGCCGTGGCGACTCGGACCTGCGGGCACCATCCTCTGTAATGGACAAGGAACTACCTCCCGGGTCTGCGGCAGGCGACCGCTGCGGTGTCGTGCAGACAGGACTTCGTGGCACTGGGTGGCAGTCCACTCCCGCAGAGTAGTGGCCCGCTGTTTCGGCCAGCGCCATGCAACACCGGTCCGACACCGGGTCTCCGGCGGGTGAGCGGGCCGGGACAAAGCCCTTTGAGGCGTACGGTGTGCCTCGGTGGCCGTCGTCTTCGCTGCGGCAGCCGGAGGCTACGACCCCCGCCACGGTGCCCCGAGCGGGGGTACGCAGAGCATGTGGCCGCTGCATGACACCACCTGCGGTCCCGACCTGGTACCCGACTACGTCAACCCCCTGGTGGTGGGGTCGGCGATGCCGTTCCTGGCGCTCGCGGTGACCCTGACCAGCGTGAGGGTCAGGTCTCGTCGGGCCAGGCACCGGTGCACCGGCGCGGCGACATGAGGGGCGTTCGGTGTCGCGAACCGACCCCGACCGGGCGGCGTGGCCGTGGTCAGCGGAGGTCGACCTCGACGTGCTCTGCCGCCAGGAGGTCCAGTAACTGATCCAGACTGGTCGCCGGGGCCAGCAGACGTTTGTCATAGCCGGTGACGAGGTGTTCGCGGGCGACAGCCGAATCGTGCCACACCAGCCGGAACGGTATCCGCGCGCCGAATTCCCCTCTGAGACAGTCGTGGAGCGCGTCGAGGTTCCAGCCGAAGTACCCGCCGGGGCCGTTGATCGCCTCGCCGATCGCGCAGTAGAACCCTTCGATGTCGGTCACGTACCGCCCGTCGAGGTCGTAGGTGGTGCCGGGTGGCCGGTCGGCCGCATCGACCCGGTGGGCGAGCGCCACTCCGGCCCAGTGATCGCGCAGCTCGCGGTCGTAACCAGCCCACATGTTCCTCATTGCGGGCCGCCGGACGCGCCAACCTTCCAGGATGTCGAGGACCCCCAGCGGCAGAGGTTCCCGTGGGTCGCTGTCGACGGTCACGTCGAAGAGTCCGGCACCGAGGCACGACGGCTCGCCCGCGACGACCGTTCCGGAGACCACGGCGCCGCTCACCGGGCGGGCCGAGCCGTCGGCAGCTGTCATGTGCACCTCGGCGCGGATCCGGCGGCGACGCCGGGCGGCCTTGCTCGCGTTGCTGACCGCACCGAGCGCGGTGAGCAGTGGTGCTTCCGGTCGGCAACCGAGCAGCCTGATCTGCGGCACCGGCGGTGCGGCCTGCTCGCGGAACACGCCCGTGACGTCCCGGCAGGTGCCGTAGCGCGTGTCGTCCCGGCCGAGCAGGACGAACCCGGCGACGTCTGGGCGTACCACCGCGTCCGTGCGGTCGTAGAGGTGGACGAACCCGTCGAGTTCGATGTCCACGGCCCGCGGTGTCGTGCTCGGTCGTTGACCGAGTACGACGACATCCCCGAGATCCTCGCCCCACCAGGACGGCGAACTGCCCGGTGACCCGGGTGGTGCCGCCAGGCAGATGTCACCCAGCCAGGCACGTTCGGTGCCGAGCGCCTCGACGGGCAGCCGATCCAACAGCTCGGCGAGCGCTCCTTCCGGGGCGCAGCCGACAAGGGTGAACCGCTCCCGCTGCCGGGACGGCAGGTCGACGAACAACCCCTCGATCTCGGCGCACAGTGCCAACGGGATGTCGTCCTCGTCGGAGTCGTCGACGCCGATGCCGCCGACCAGCAGCCAGCGTGGAGCGACCGGATGCGCCCAGGCCCACCGCCGCTGCACCGGCGTACGCCCAGCCCCGGAATCGGCGTCCGTCGTCACCTCGCGACCCTATCGCCAGACCATCGGCCACAGGTGCCGGTTCGCATCGAGCAGGGGTGTCCAAAGTCGTGCTGCTCGAACAGTCGGAGAGTTGTGTGAGGATCTTGGGGTGAACAGTGGGCCGGGATGGCTTATCGGCAGCTGGTTGGCGGTGGTCGAGCATCCGGAACTGGTCGACGACGCCCTCGACCGGAACGACCCGTACGCGGGGGTCGCTCTGCTCGCTCTGACGCTGCACCATGAGGATTCCGAGGTGACCCTGCCACGGGTCAAGCGAGGGCTGAGATCCTCCAACGCGCAACCCGCGCCAATGCGTTGCAGTCGCTGGGCCATCACGCGCGCCTGCACGGCGCGCTCGACGCCGAGTGCGTGCATCTGCTGCGGGTGGCGTTGCGCGATCGAACCCTCCTGGGTGGATACACCCTTCGCGCGTACGCCGGCGATGCCGCGAGCGACGTGGGGATGTTCGTACCCCGGGCCGCACTGCCCCGATGGCTGCGCCGCCGGTTCGCCGGTCCGCTTCAGCCGACGACGACACGACGCTGCGGCGTCAGAGGTCGTAGCCGCCGGAGTCCGGCGGCGGCGCTGTCGGTGAAGCGGGACGGGTTGCCCGTCGAGGGCTCTACGCGCCCTCGACGATCGCAGCGATGATCGCCTGCCATCGTTGATCCGCGTCGGCTGTCTCGACCTGCTCCGGCAGGGGTGGGTAGGTGGGCGGGTAGCCGGCATAGACGAACAGCCGATCGACGAAACGGTAGTTCGAACTGCGCCGGTGAGCAGCGGCCTTCCAATCGTCGCGTACGGCACCGATCCTTCGCCGATCTTCAAGACGCAGCGCGTGCAGCAGTGCCACCGACCATTCCCGCCACCCAGGGGTGCCGGAGCGGGATCGCGCGATAGCGGCGGCCTCGCCGAGTATCGCGGTCACGGCAGGGCCATCGCCCACCAGACACACCGCTTTGGCGGCGAGGGATGTTCGCAGCGTCAACTCCATGCCGTGTCGGTCCGTCTTGCTGATCAGACTGTTGCATTCCGCGGCGGTGGTTCGACCGGCGAGGGCTGCCCGCCACAAAGCTGACGCCTCGTTCTCGATGGCGATCCGGTGTTTCCCCAGCGCGTGCAGGTGCCTGGCTCGCGCGGTCGGCCCGGCGATGGCCTCCGACAGATGCCCCCACTCGACGCTGGCCCGCGGCAGGTCTGCTCGCCAAAGCGACTGAGTAGGGATGCTCAGTGCGGACACCGTTCGCGGTCTCAGGTGTCGGCCCGGCGGGGTGGTGAGGATCATGGCATGGCCGATCTGCCGCACCGACCCCTCGCTCTGCGTACCGCTACTTCCCCGTTGCCGGCCCTGGCCGCACGCAGCCGGCAGGCCGTGCTGGCCCCCCTCGGCCGCACGGTCGCCGCGCTGAGCCGGCTCGTGGGCCGTCACCCCGCCGGATGGCGGTGGGTGGCGCGGCGGCACCACCCGGTCCTGGACGGTCTGGCCGCGGCCAACGCCCAGTCCGTCTGCGGACGGGCCGCCCGGCAGGTGCCCGCCTACCGGGCCTTCCTGCGCGCCCGCCCGGCCGGTGCCCGCCACCGGCTGGCGGATTTCCCGGAGACCGACAAGCTCGGCTACGTGGTGGCCCACGACGCGGCCGACCGCTGCTGGGGCGGGCGGTTGCCGACCCGTGGGGTGGTGGTAGACGAGTCGGCCGGTTCGTCCGGGCGGCCGTTCAACTGGCCCCGAGGGGACCGGGAACTGCGGGCGGTGCACCGGGACATCGTCGGCTACACCAAGCTGGTCTTCCCGATGCGCCGACCGTTCGTGATCAACGCGTACTCGATGGGGGCCTGGGCGACCGGGACCACGACCGGTGCCGCGATGGCCCGGATCGCGGTGGTGAAGAACACCGGCCCGGACCTCGGGAAGATCGTCGACACCCTCCGTGAGTTCGGTCCGGACTTCGACTACCTGGTGACGGCGTACCCACCGTTTCTGAAGCATCTGCGCGACCGCCTGGACGCCGAGGAGTTTCCCTGGTCGCGGTACCGCATCTTCGCCAGCTGCGGCGGTGAGGGGATGACCGAGGCGCTGCGCGACTATCTGGAGCAGCGGTTCGCGCTGGTCCGGTCGGCGTACGGGGCCTCGGACCTGACCATCGGCATCGGCGCGGAGACCCGGTTCACGGTGTGGCTGCGGCGGCGGTTGCAGAACGACCGGGCGCTGCGGGCCGAGTTGCTCGGCGCCGACGAGCAGCGGCTGCCGATGGTGTTCCAGTACAACCCGTTCGCCACCTACCTGGAGACCAACGAGCACCGGGAACTGGTCTGCACGGTCACCACCGAGGTGCTGCAACCCCGGCTGCGGTACAACATCGGCGACGAGGCTCTGCTCGTGCCGTACCAGCGGATCGTCGAGCTGGCCCACCTCGACCCGGTACGCCGGGCCGAGTTCCGCACGGCCGTGGCCGCCGAGCGGATGACCCTGCCGGTGTTGCTGCTGTTCGGTCGGCGCGACTCCACGGTCTCCTACCTGGGGGCCAACCTCTACCCCCAGGACGTGGAGTACGGCCTCTACACCGGCAATCCGTACGCCGCCGAGATCAACCGCTTCTGCCTGACCCTGGTGGAGGACGCGGCCCTGGAGACCCGACCGGTCATCCACATCGAACTGCGCCGTGCCCTGACGGCCGCGCAACGCGAAGCCCTCGCCACCGCCTGCCGCACCGGGGTACGCCGACACCTCACCTCGGTCTCGCGGGACTTCGCCCAGTCCCTGGTGGAGGACCCGACCGCCGGGGACCTGCGGGTGGAACTGCACGAGGTCGGCAGCGGCCCGTTCGCCGGCGAGCAGAAGATCAAGAACGTCTACCTGGTGAGGTGACCATGCGTACCCGTGACTTCTCCCGCGCCCCGGCGCAGGCCCGCGCCGGCGCGATGTTCATCGGCGCCACCCGCTACTCCAACCCCCTGGTCCTGCTGCGGCTGGCACCGGCCTGGATCCGGATGGTCCGGGACATGCGCCGGATGTCCGGCTACTGCTGGCACACCGTCTACTGGCAGTTCCCGTTGACCCTGGGCACGATCGCCTTCTTCACCGACCGGGAGGCGATGCTGCGCTTCGCCCGCACCCGCGAGCACCGCCGGTTGATGGTCTGGCTGACCGACGGCACCCGCAACGCGACCGCCGGCTTCATCCGGCTTTACACGGCCGCGCCGGACGGATACTCCAACGGCACCTGGCGTGCCGAAGGCCCGCAGATGGGGCACATCGCCACCTTCACCCCCATCGGGGCGGAGACCACCGGACCGGCGGTGCTGCGGTGACCCGGGCCACCCACCGCTTCGAGCGGGTGACCAGCCGCCGCACCCTGCGGGAGTTCCTCGCCCTCACCGACCGGTTGTACGCCGGTGAACCCCGGTACGTGCCCACCCCACGGCAGCAGATCCGGCGGTGGTGGCGCGAGGGGGTCTCCCTGTACGTGCTGCGGGATGCCACCGGCACGGTGGTCGGCCGCACCACTTTGCACACCGACGCGGCCTTCGACACCAAACTCGGCCGCCGGTGCCAACTCTTCGGGCTCACCGAGTTCACCGAACCGGCCGCCCGGCCGCTGTTCGACGCGATCACCGCGCACGCCGAACCCGACCGGGACCTGCTGTTCGGCCCGGTGGCGCTGCTACCCAACCAGGCCGGTGGGGTGATCACCTCCGGGTACGCCGAGCGGGGCTTCGTCGACAGCGCCTGGAACCCGCCGCACTACGTGACCGCCTACGAGGCGTACGGATTCCACCGCCGTTTCGAGGCCGACACCTGGATCTGCCCGGTGACCGCCCCGGGGCAACCGAAGCCGTCGGCATACATCAAATCGGACGGCGTAGGGCTCGAAGTGCACCGGGGGGACCTGCGGCGGCTCGACGACCAACTCGAACTGCTGCGCGAGATGCTGAACGCCTCCTTCGCCCAACTCGGCTACTACACCCCGATCTCCGAGCGCCAACTGCGCCGGCAGACCGACGGGCTGGGGTACCTGCTGGACGAGTCGCTGCTGCTCTACCTGACCCGCGATGGCGTTCCGGTGGCCTTCGTGCTCTGCGTACCGGACATCAGTGAGTTCCTGGTCGCCGTCCGCGGCAACCTGCACGTGGTCAACCAACTGCGGCTGGTGACCTCCGCACGTCGTTACCGGCGGGAAGCAGTGCTGATCATCAAGGGGGTCCTCCCGCAGTACCAGGGGCGTGGCTACCAGCGGCTGCTCTCCGCCCACCTGCACCACAACCTGCACATTGCCGGCTACACCACCCTGCGCAGCACCTATGTCGAGCGGGACAACCCGGCATCAGCCGCCCAGTACCGGCGGCTCGGCGGTCGTCCACTGCACGGCTACACCTTCTATGCCAAGGAGCGATAGGTGGACCTCGACGCTTTCCGCGCCCTCGAACCGCTGTGCTGGCGGGCCCCGAGCGCGCACAACACCCAACCCTGGCGGCTACGCTACGAGCCCGCCGGGATCCGGGTCGGATGGGAACCGGCCCGCACCCTGCCGGCCGGCGATCCCACCGGCCGCGACCTGCGACTGTCCCTCGGCGCCTTCGTCGAGACCTGCCTGATCGTCGCCGCCGACGCCGACCTGCACCTGACGTACGTCGCCGATCCCGGGGACCGGTGGGTGGGTTGGCTACGACCGGCCGAGGAGCCCTACCCGACCCCCTTCCGCACCACGGACGTGTGGGAGCGCCGTACCCACCGGGGTCGGTTCTCCGCCGGTCCGGACCCGGAGGCGCTCGCGGCGGTGGACCGGGAGGCCCGGCAAACTGGCGGTGAGGTACGGGTGGTGCCGCAGGCCGACCGCCTGGGTGCCCTGCTGCGCACCGCCGACCAGCACCTGTACGCGGACCCGGCGATCACCGCCGAGCTGCGCCGTTGGCTCCGGCTGGATCCCACCCATCCGAACTACCGCATCGACGGGCTAACCGACCGCTGCCTGGCCCTGTCCCGGCCCGCTGCGGTAGGACTGCGGGCGGGGCTGGCCGCGTACCCCCTGTTGCGTCCGCTGGGTCTGCCCCGGCTGCTAGCCGCTGCCGACGATCCCCTGGCCCGTGGCGGCACCGTGCTGGCCCTGATCGCCCCCGAGGGTCTGGACCAAGCCGGGCAGGTCGAGTTCGGACGGATACTGCTGCGCTGCTGGTTGACCCTGCACACCTCCGGGCTGGCAGCACACCCGCTGAGCCAGCTGATCGACGTCGCGGCCACCCGTACGGCCCTGGGCAGCCTGCTGAAGGTGGCACCGGAGCGGCTGGTGCATGTCACCCGGGTAGGCCGACCCACCCGGCCCGCGCCCCGGTCGGCGCGCCGAATCCCCAGCGACGAACCGGCCTGACCCGTGGGGAGCGGGTGCTACCGCTGTCGGGTGCGGGGATGCTGCTTCGCCGTCCGCTCGTTGCCGTGCTTGTACTGGCCGGTGACGCGGGCCATCAACTCCTGAGGATCCTCGGTTTCCACATCGGTCAGGAACCGGGCCGCGGCGGCACCGCGCAGCACGACGGCCGGGCGGCCATGATGCCGCACCTCCACGTCCCCGTTCTTGCGGACGCGATAGGGGAATCCCTCAGGGGCGCCGGACATGGCGGCATCTTCGCTTGCGGGCAACCCCGCACGCCATCGCGTTACGAAGCCCGATCCCGAAAAACCCGGCTGACCAGGTAGAAGGAAGCTGCGGTGGCTGACAGCCCAACAAGCCAGATGATGACAAGCCCGACCGCAGCCCAGATGGAGTGGTGGCCGGGGGCGAACACGACCTGGGTGGTCCACCCGAGTGCGAGCAAGCTTGCCCCCGGAAAGCAGATCAGCAGCGGTAGGTACCAGTCGAACAACTGGCCGGGCCGACGGTTTTCGGCGACCCAGCGCGACCAGCCCAGCCCTCCCGGTACTCGCGGACTCAGCTGATCCGTGATGTAGCGCGACGCCCACCGGATCGCAGACCGCTGGCCGACATAGCGCGCGCAAAGCAGATATGAGGTCAGCGGAACGATCAGCAGAAATCCCAGCGGAACGGGCTCGGACAGGCTCAGCCCTATGGTTGCACTGGTCAGTGTCAACTGGAGGGCCAAGATCTGCTGCTGGTATTTGTACCGTGAGTCCATCTCGGCGCGCAACGAGTTGAACTCGGCGAGCGCGCCGTCGTAGTCGCCTTCGGCCACGCGCCGTTCCTCCATCCCCGAGTCAACCATGTGGACGATCGCAACACGGCAGACGATCAGAATCAATACACCGATACGGGGTGCCGGAATGAGAGGTGCCGCGGATACCGTCCATAGTGCATCGAACTGTATCCCACAACCCATGGAACCTCGCCCATGATCTTTCTCAGCCTTGGCACCCACCTCAACGCGCAAACCTGGGCGGCGGCCCTCGCACGCCTACCGGATCGGCCGCTGAGCGGCGAGCGATTGTTGATCGATCTTACGGAGTTGGGGTTCGCCGATTTCGTGACGCTCGGCCACCTACTCGTCTTCGTCCGCGCGACCGTGGCGTCCGGCGCTGAGTGCCTCGTCCGACTGCCGAGCGCTGAGGTGCTGCCAAGCGGGACGGCGTCGGACTCCAGGGTCGCTCAGCGGCTGGTGAAGCGGCACAACTGCCGGTTGTATCTTGAGCAGACCGGTGTTGTTGATGCGCTGAGGCCCCATCTCGACAACGAGCAGGTCTCAGTGGCGGACGAACTCGAGGTCCACGTCGACGGCGATGTGATCGTGGCACCGCCTACGTCCGGGCGCCCGCACCGTTACCGTCGCATCCTGCGATACCAGTGGCTTCCTTGCAGCCGCTACCGCGATATCACCCGTGCAACTTGGACCACGGATGAGGAGCGGAGGCTGCGCGAACTCGGGGTGCCGGCGGAGAGCGCCGCAGCGGTGGCCCGCGGAATCATCCTCGAACTGCTCGAGAATGCGGCGCACCACTCCGGTGAGCCGGAGATTCTGCTCGGCGCGGTCGTGGTCGATCCACAGACCTACCGCCAACGGTCGCGGGACTTCGATCCCGCCCTCGTGGCCTTCGCTGAAAATGCCGCTGAAACGGACAGCCCCATGATCCGACTGGTGGTGGCTGACGTCGGCACGGGAGTCGCCAGCGGAATTGCGGCGCTTGACAAACGATCGGCTGGCTCGATTGATGCCGCCCAGGGCTTGTGGAAGGTCGGCCAGTTGGTCCGTGCCTACCAGGGATCATTGTTGCTCACCACCGCGGGACGGGCGGAAGGGCGTGCCTACTTCGGCGGTCAGCACCGGGAACTTGTCGGACAAGGGGCGGCGGAGTCTCCCGGCACCTTCATCGAGTGCGACGTCCTGGTTCGCCCCGGCGAAACCGTAGCCAACGACGCCGGGCAGTTGCCCACGCCGCGCCTGAACACTGCCGCGGACCGTCGTGAGTTGCAGTGTGTTGCGGTGTCGGTCGACTCGGAAGTCGGCCTGAACGCCGTTGACCAGGCGGCAATCCGGAGAGGACTGAGCGACAAAAACGGAGTAGTGGTGGTGGTCAACTTGCCGCACGGCGGCCAGGGCGGTCACGACGTCGACATTGGCCGAACCGTCAACCAGGCAATCGATATCGTGTCCAGTGCCGGGGGTGCCGGCACCGCTACGCTCGCCTTCCCTAGCGTCAATCGCCCGCTGATGGCCGTTGCGGTGGAGTACCTCAACGCCGAGCGCGACGAACGGGGTGGCGAGGTTCCGCCGCCAATCCTCGTGCTTGCCCCGGACAATCGTCACTACTGGGTCGGCGGAACGTCGACGCAGCGGCAGGTGCTGGCCCGTCTGTCGATCGCCACCGGTTCTTTGCCGCTTTCCGATCTGCCGACGGAGGAAGTCGACTCGCTCGTCGGCCTGGTGACAGTCGATGGTGATCGGGTCGCCCTGCGAACACCGCCCCAGACCGCAGTGGCCGCCATGGCCATCTGGGTGGGCAGGCAGTTGGCGTCGGCTATTGCCGAGCCGACGGACAAGTTGGGACCCGCAGCCGTCTGGCGCGGCAGGTTTCTAACCCCGAGCCTGCGACAGACCAGCCGTTGGTTCGACCCCGACGCATTGCTGTCCCGCCTCAACCTGTCCGCGGTAGCGGGCGTTACCCTCGCCGCCCACGCCGAGGGCTTTCTGGGGACGCCGGCTGATAGAGCGTCGACGACGATCCTGCGGCTGGCTCACACGCCGAAGGACATCGTCGTCGCGGTGGCCCGAGCCGTGACCGGCCGTGACGACTACCACGATTCGGTGCACGAGATCTCGGCGGGCAGCCGGCGCGCGCAGGTTTTGCTGGTCTCCGACGTCGTTTCCAGCGGTACCACCTTGATCGGAACTCTGACAGATCTGTTCGAGCGCGGGATGAAGCCGGTTGGGGTTGCCGCAGTCATCGACGCTCGTGCTGAGAGCGAACGCGTGGCCCTTCCTGAGCACATCGAACTGGCCGGACACCGTATCCCCCTGTTCAGCCTCGCTGTGGTGAACGTCGAAGCCGATGAGCCGGAGGCCGGCGAGCTGAAGCCGATCGATCCGGTACTGCGCCGACCAGAGTCTGTCGGCCGTCCGATTCCCAGGCAGCTCATCGACCAGAAAGCCTACTTGCGTGCGATGAAGCGCAACGCGGCGACCCGCCTCGGGCATATCGAGCGACCTGCCGACCGGCACTACACGGCGTACGTGGATCCCACTTTGCTCTTCCGTGAAGAGGAGTGGTCTCAACTGGTGCTGGGCACCCTGGTGGAAGAGATCGGGGCGCACCATCGGGCCAAATTTGATCAACGGAAAGCCAGGATAAGCGTCCTGTATCCGGAGGGCACCGCGGACGATCTCACCGCTGTCGCCTGGCTGGTGCGAGATGCCCTGCGCGACGCGGGCCTGCAGGTGGACGATCCGGTTCCGGTTCCTCGGGCCGCACACGCGGCGAACTGGCAGCTGCCTGAGTCAGTGTCACTGCCGACCGTGGAACACGCTGTCATCCTCGACTCGGGTGCCAACAGCGGCCGGACCATCCGACAATTGATCGGGCTGGCTGCGGACAAGGAATCCCTTGCAATCACGGTCGTCCTGTTGCTGAACGGTCAGAGTGACGGCGACGCTGTGAACCTTCAACGAATCGCCAAGCTGCGTCGATCTTCCTCGACCAGTCGCATCGATGAAGCCGATTTGTCGATCCACTACGTCGCCCGCACGGCCAGGGCTATTGCAAAGTAGAGTTACTGCTGGTCACGGTCGGTTTTCCGGTGGTCACGGCGCTGATGAGGTCGTGGGGTCGGTGGTTGGCTTCTCG
>NZ_JBEYUI010000021.1:0-99364 GCF_040643455.1 Micromonospora sp. NPDC047134 | reverse complement strand
CCCTCGATGGGGTCCGTCGGCGACAGCTACGACGCCCTCATGGAGAACTTCTGGTCGACGTTGAAGATCGAACTCGTCTACCGCACCTCATGGCGCACCCGCGACGAGGCCGAGAACGCGATCTTCACCTACATCGACGGGTGGTACAACACCCGCCGCATCCAAAAGGACCTCGGCTGGCGATCACCAGACGAGTACGAAACCGCCTGGCACTCCGACCAGACACAGCACGACGAGGCAACTATCGTTCAGCCTGAGCCCACCGGCGCCAGGTAACCAACCCTCCGGCAAACCGGGGGAACCTCACTTCAGCAGTCCCAATGCGTACTGGGCATTTGCGGCGTCGCCGTTACAGGCCGCCGTCGAGGAGCCGTGGTGAAGCGCCGTGCTGCCCGCCGCCGCGTCCTGGGTGCGTGCGGTCCGGCCGGCCCTCGCCGTGACGGAGACGTCGCCCGGAACGTCCGGACTGAGCAGGCGGCGTACGTAGTGCGAGCATATGAAGCCGGTACCGCCGGTTACCAGGGTGCGTTTAGTCATGGCAGAACCTTCAGTCGCTTGATGCCAAGGACCGGAAGGTTCCGGCCGCGCCACCGAAGAGGATCAGTGGGGTGCGGTCCGCGCGCCGTGCACAGTGTTCCACCCGGCCCACTACGATCACGTGATCGCCGGCCACGTGCTCGGCCTGCTGCCGCACCTCGAACCAGGCGATGGCCCCGCCGATGATCGGCGAGCCGCCGGGTGCCGGACGCCAGTCGCATCCGGCGAACCGGTCAACACCGCGGACGGCGAAGCGATCGCACACCGCGCGCTGGTCCGCGCCCAACACGTTGACGCACCAGCGATTCGCCGTGCGTAGCAGCGGCCATGTCGTGCTGGTGACCGCCACGCAGAACGACACCAGCGGCGGATCAAGCGACACGGAGGTGAACGAGCTGATGGACATTCCCGCCGGACGTGCGGGCGTGCCGCTCATGCCGGTCACGACCACGACTCCTGTGGCGAAACTGCTCAGGACAGATCGGTACGCCCGCGTCGCCGGCACGGTGGATGCGGCCATCGGTCCTCCCCACTCGCCGTTTACGAGTTCACCTTGGACGGCGTGGCTAGAGGCTCACTCGGCGCTCTCTGGAGTACCGCGGTCCGGCGGCGGCCGGTCTCCGCTGCCGCAGGCCCTTCCGGAACAGTGCAGCACCGGTCAGCCGCTGGCCAGCGAAGACCAAGCACTGATGAGAGGCGAAGTTGCCCGTTCCCCAAAGGTCGAGTGGTGGAGGGCGGCGATCGGCAGGCCGGTGCGCATGAACGCGTCCCTCGCGACCGGCCGGCACGCCCGCGTACGTTTGCCGAGTGGGCGGTCGCCCACGTGGACGCCCCCGGTGAACGCCACCGTGCCCGGCCTGGGAATCCGGGCCGGGCACGGTTCATCCGAACGGGGGATCGGGTCAGAGGCGCAGAGAGCGCCGTAAATAGTGGGCGGTGTGACCGTTCCCGGCGGCGATCTGCTCGGGCGTGCCGGTGCCGATCAGCCGGCCGCCGTCGTCGCCGCCCTCCGGCCCCAGGTCAATGATCCAGTCGGCCACCTTGGCCACATCGAGGTTGTGGGTGACGGTGACGACGGTGTGGCCCTTGCTCACCAGGTCGTGCATGACCTTCAGCAGCCGGTCGATGTCGCTGGAGTGCAGCCCTGTGGTCGGCTCGTCGAGCAGATAGAGCGTGTGACGTCCGGCGCGGCGCTGCAGCTCGCTGGAGAGCTTGATCCGCTGGGCCTCGCCACCCGAGAGGGTGTTCGCGGGCTGGCCGATCCGGATGTAACCGAGCCCGACCTCGCGCAGCGTTCGGAGTGGACCGGTGATCGCCGGCTCTCCGATGAAGAACTCTGCGGCCTCGTCAATCGGCATCTCCAGCACTTCGGCGATGGTCTTGCCGCGGTAGCGCGCCCGCAGGGTCTCCTCCTTGTAGCGCTTGCCGAGGCACACCTCGCAGGGGAGGTAGACGTCCGGCAGGAAGTGCATCTCGATCTGCACGGTGCCGTCGCCGGAGCAGGCCTCGCAGCGCCCGCCGGGCGAGTTGAAGGAGAACTGGCCGGGCTTGAAGCCACGCCGCCGTGACTCCTCGGTCGCCGCGAACGCCTTGCGGATGGCGTCGAAGATCCCGGTGTACGTCGCCGGTGTCGACCGGCCTGACCGGCCGATCGGTGACTGGTCTACCCGGATTACCCGGTCGATCAGGGAAAGCCCGTCGATGCCGTCGTGCGGTGCCGGTTCCGGCGCGGTACCGCCCAGCGACCGTTCCGCCGCGCGCCAGAGGGTGTGGTCGACGAGCGTCGACTTCCCAGCCCCCGACACACCGCAGACCGCGACGAAACAGCCGAGCGGGAACGCGACGTCGACGCCCGTGAGGTTGTTGCCGCGGGCGTTGCGGACCACGATCTCCTGCCCGGCGCGGGGTGGCCGGCGCCGCTTGGGCACCGTGATTCCGCGCTCTCCGCTCACGTACCCGCCGGTGAGTGACTTGTGGTCGGTGAGCAGCTCGCTGACCGGCCCGGCGAAGATCAACTGCCCGCCCAGCTCACCCGCACCCGGTCCCATCTCGACGACGTGGTCGGCCGCCTCGATCATGTGGTGGTCGTGCTCGACCACGATCAGGGTATTGCCGTGGTCGCGCAGCCGACGCAGGGTGGCGATCAGTTCCTCGGTGTCCTTGGGGTGCAGCCCGGCCGTCGGCTCGTCCAGCACGTAGAGCAGGCCGAACAGCCGGCTGCCGAACTGGCTCGCCAACCGGATGCGTTGTGCCTCGCCGCCGGAGAGCGTCCGGGCCGGGCGGTCCAGCGTGAGGTAGCCCAGGCCGACGTCCGCGAGCGACCGCAGCCGGTCCACGATCTCGTCTACCGCCTGCGCGATCACCTTGCGGTCCCGGTCGCCGACCACCAGGTTCTCGAAGAACCGGCGGACCGAGCTGACCGGCATCGAGGTGAGCTCGGCGATACCCACGCCGTCGACCTTGACCGCTAGTTGCTCGGGGCGCAGCCGGCCGCCGCCGCAGCCGGGGCACACGACGTCACGCATGAACGCCTGCAGGACCAGGCCGCCGCCCTCGAGCCGGGTGCGTTCGTACCGTTGGTGGATCCAGGGAATGACGCCGAGCAGGACCGAGTCGCCGACCGGAATACTCTCGGCGTGCAGCAGCCGTTGACGCAACTCCTCCGGCAGGGTGCGCCAGGGTGACAGCATGCTGCGGCCCTCGGCCTCCATGAACGCGGCCAGCATCCGGCGTTCCGCGTCGGCGCGGACCGCCTTGCTGAGCTTGCTCTCCGCGGTCTTGTTGGCCGGCGCCTTCCACGGGGCGATCGCACCGTCCGCCAGTGCTCGGCCCTCATCCGGCACGATCAGGTCCTCCTGGACCTCCAGCCGGGTGCCCAGACCGGTGCAGTCCGGGCACTGGCCGAAGGGCAGATTGAAGGAGAAGGAGCGGCTCGCCAGATCCGGCGTCGCGGTGCTGTGACCGTCGGGGCAAACCAACTGCTCACCGTCGGCGCGCAGCGGCTGGTCGCACACCGTGCAGTGGGCGCGGCCCGCCTGGCCGTAGACCACCCGGACCAGGTCGTAGACCTCGGTGACGGTGCCGACGGTGGAGCGCGGGCTCCGCGACGCGGAGGTCCGCTGGTCGACGGCGACCGCGTTGCACAGGCCCTCGATGCGGTCCACATCAGGCTTGTCCATTTCCGTGATGAACTGCCGCGCGTAGGTGGACATCGACTGCACCTGGCGGCGCTGGGCCTCGGCATACACGGTGTCGAAGGCTAGAGACGATTTACCGGAGCCCGAGACCCCGGTGAAGACGATCAACTGACGGTGCGGCAAATCGAGGTCCACGTTGCGTAGATTGTGGACCCGCGCGCCGCGCACGGTGAGCTGACTCGGAAGCTCTGCCGACTTACTCTCGGGCACAGTTGTGCCCGGGTACGAAACCACTCTGAGGATCCCCTATCGGCTTGTCGCGGGGTGACAGGAGCCGACTGTAACCGAGTCCGCAGCAATGCGGCAACCCTTTCCGGATCTCCCGGATTGTATTTCTCTCCATGAGGGGCTTGATAGCATGAATTCAGATCTGTCAAGTCTTCTGCTTTCCGGCGCGCCATTTAAGAGGCGGGGTTGAATGGGTCCCGGTCAGTGCGCTTCGGCGAGTTCGCGCGCGATCGCCATGACGTACTGGCCGTAGCTGGAGTTGCTCATCCGGGCGCCCAGCGAGTGGCAGGCGGCGGCGTCGATGAAGCCCATCCGCAGCGCCACCTCCTCCACACAGGCGATCCGCACCCCCTGACGCTGCTCCAGGGTCTGCACGTACTGGCTGGCCAGCATGAGTGAGTCCGGCGTGCCGGTGTCCAGCCAGGCGAACCCGCGGCCCAGATCCACGAGCGTCGCGGTGCCGCGCTCGATGTAGGTCTGGTTGATGTCGGTGATCTCCAGTTCGCCCCGGGCCGACGGCCGGAGGTTTTTCGCGATGTCGACCACCGTGTTGTCGTAGAGATAAAGGCCGGTGATCGCCCGGTTGGATCGGGGACGGGCCGGCTTCTCCTCGATCGATATCAGCCGGCCGTCGGCGTCGATCTCGCCGACACCGTACCGTTCGGGGTCGGTGACCGGGTAACCGAACAATACGCATCCGCGCACCTCGCGGGTACGTGCCGCGAGCACCTCGGAGAACGCCGGCCCGTGAAAGATGTTGTCGCCGAGCACCAGGGCCGCGTCGTCGTCGCCGATGTGGTCGGCCCCGATGATGAAGGCCTCCGCCAGGCCGTTGGGCTCGGCCTGGCCGGCGTAGCCCACCTGGAGCCCCAGGTGGGCGCCGTCGCCGAGGAGCCGGCGGAACTGCGGCAGGTCGGCCGGGGTGGAGATGACCAGGATGTCCCGGATCCCGGCGAGCATGAGAACCGACAGCGGGTAGTAGATCATCGGCTTGTCGCCGACCGGCAGAAGCTGCTTGGAGATGGCCAACGTGATCGGGTGTAGTCGGGTGCCGGAGCCGCCGGCCAGGATGATGCCCTTCACGTCACCACCCCGAGTCGACCGTGTCGGCGATGTACTCGCGCTGGTCGTCCGAAACCCACCAGCCGACCGGGATGCAGACCAAGCGCTTGTCAACCACGTCCAGGGCGGGCAGCTGGTCGACGTAGTCGCGTACACAGGTGTGCACGTCGTTGCGCATGTGCACCTGGCTCACCATCACGCCCGCCGCGTCCATCCGCTTGATGAACGCGTCCCGGTCGTCCACCTGCAGTGGATAGATCCAGAACGAGGACTGCCGGTCCGGGGCGCGCTGGGTGAGCGTCAACCCGGGTACGCCCGCGAGCCGGCTGTCGTAGTACGCGGCGTTATCTCGGTGCCGCCGCAGCACCTCGTCGGAGTGCGAGAGATTGGCGAGGCCGATCGCCGCGTTGATGTCGCTCATGTGGAACTTGTAGCCCCACTCCTGGACGTCGGGCGGGTTTCGAAGCCGGTCCGGACCCTCTCGGTCGATGCCGAACCACCGCAGCAGCTTGGCCCGGCGGTGCAGTTCCTCGTTCGGCAGTACGATCAGGCCGCCGTCGCCGCAGGTCAGATGCTTGATGGCCTGGAAGCTGAAGACCGAGATGTTGCCGTGATTGCCGAGCGGGACGTCTCGGTAGGTGGCGCCCCAGGCGTGCGCGCAGTCCTCGATCACCATCGGCCGGTGGCCGTGGATCGCTTCGGCCCGGTCGAGGATCCCGCGCAGCCGGTCCAGGTCCACCGGGTAACCGGCGAAGTGCACGATCATGATTGCCCGGGTGTTCGCGGTGATCTTTCGGGCCAGGTCGTCCAAATCGACGTTCAGCGTGGCCGGGTCGACGTCGACCCACCGGATGTCCAGGCCGTTGGCCAGGATCGTCCAGTTGGTGGCCTCCATGGTCAGTGGCGTGGAGAGAACCTCACCGCCGGGGGTCGATCCCGTGACCAGACGCAGCGCCAGATGCAGACCCGCAGTCGCGCTGTTCAGCGTCGCTACGTGCGGGTTGCCGATCCGATCGGCCAGCTCGCGCTCGAACTGCTCGACCTTCGCGCCTTGGCCGATCTGTCCGCTCGCCACGACAGCGGCGATGGCGTCCGGGGCCTGCGCCGACATCGGTACCCGGAACAGCGGAATCATCGCAGCGCTTCCCGGCTGCCGCCGCCGGCCCGCAGCCGGCGCGCCTCGCCGAGCGCCAAACATTCGGCATACGTGGGCAGCATCCCCAGGTCGAGGGCCTGCCGCAGGGTCGGCGCGGCCCGGTCCTTGTCAGACAAGATCGGTTCGCCATGCTGCGGCCACGGCAGGGACAGGGCCGGGTCGAATGGATTGATCTGGAACGAGGCTGCCGGGCTGTAGATGCTGGAGCACAGGTAGACCACGGTGGCCTCGTCACCGAGCGGAGCAAATCCGTGGACCAACCCCTCGGCCAGGTAGAGCGCTTCGCGCCGTTCGTCGTCCAGCCGCACCGGGACGTGGTCGCCGAACGTCGGGGAACCGATGCGGGTGTCGACGACAATGTCGATGATCGCTCCGCGCACGCACGTGGCGTACCGGGCCTGGCCCGGCGGTATCGCGACGCCGTGCAGGCCGCGGACCGTGCCGAGGCGCGACGATGAGCAGTTGACCTGAGCCACCTCCAACGGATGGCCGATCGTCTCCTCGAAATCCGGTTGGTTGAATATCTCGAGAAAGACGCCTCGGCTATCCGGAAAGATCTGTGGTCGGATGAGATAAGCACCCTCCAAACCCAACGGCTCAATCCGCATTGGATCTCCTCCCATATCCGATATTGGTCCACGCTATCGACGCGAGCTAGTAGGTCGGTCGAAGCGGGCTAGGGGTTGATCGGCGTTGCTTGTCGGAAACACATCAACTCAGTACGGTCGGAGCGCAGGAACTCCGGAATTACCTATGCCCCTGGGAGTCGATATGCCGCGCGTTGCCGTGATTGGCGCGACAGGTTGTGTGGGCCGGCAGATTTGCGCGACATTCTCCGCTGCCGGGCACGACATTCTCGCCGTCGCACGGAAGGCTGGTGTTCCGCACGCCGCCGGCCTCGAGTTCGTCGAGCTGGATGTCGCCGCCACCGACGCCGCGACCATCGGGGTGCTGTTCGCCGAGCGGCACGTCGATGTCGTGGTCAACGCGGCTGGCCGGTGGGGTCCGACGCGGGCGGAAATGGTGCACTCGCACCTGGGCGTGGTCCAGCGTCTGGTCGAAGCGGTTGCGCTGATGGAGCGGGCGCCCCGCCTTGTGCACATCGGTTCGGTGCACGAGTATGGCCCGCTGCCTGTCGGGACGTCCCTCGACGAGTCCGCCGTACCGCGGCCGCGCACCGCCTACGCGCAGATCAAGCTGGCCTGCTCGACGGCCGTGATGGCCCTCGGCGGCGTCGTGCTGCGCGCCACCAACATGTACGGCCCGCACCCGCCGGAGGAGACCTTCTTCGCCGTTCTCCTCCGGCGGCTGCGGGCTGCTATGGACACCGACGAGATCGTAGAGCTGTCCGTCGCCGACGCGCGACGAGACTTCGTCGATGTTCGGGACGTCGCGAGCGCAGCCCTGGCCGCCGCCTCGGCGTCGCTGTCCGGATGTGCGATCAACATCGGCAGCGGCCGAGCCGCCGACATGCGGGACCTGGTCACGTCGTTCGTGGCCGAGGCCCGGTTCCCGACAGAGCGGTTGCGAATTGCCCAGCGGGAGGTTCCGAGTCACGGCGGTGAATGGATCCAGGTGGACATCCGTGCGGCCCGGCAACTGATGGACTGGCGTCCCCGTTTCACGGTCCAGGAATCGTTGAGCGCCATGTGGCATGCGGCCTGAGCGGACGCCGTCAGGTGATTCGTACGTCCGGAACGTAGGTGATCCAGCGACCGCCGGCTTTGTGGAATGCCTCTTCCTTGACCTGGATCTCCTCCGCGTGGTTCCACGCGAACAGCACCGCGAAGTCGGGCCGGGTCTCGGCCAGTTCGGACGCCGGCCGAACGGGAATGTGCGACCCAGGCATGAGCCGGCCGTGCTTGGCCGGCGTCGTGTCGTAGACGACGTCCACCAGGTCTGGACCGATGCCGCAGTAGTTGGTGACCGTGGCGCTCTTCGCGGTGGCGCCATATCCGGCCACCCGCTTGCCCTCCGCGCGCAGCTTGCGCAGCAACTCCACCAGTTCGCCGCAGATCCGCTTCACGTCCGCGCCGAAACGCTCGAAGGTCGCCGGATCGGTGAGACCGCGGTCGCGTTCCTCGTCGGCCAGCGCGTCCACCGCCGGGCTGACCGGCCGCGCGCCGGTCCGGGCGATGGTGTACCGCACCTCACCACCGTGTACTGGCAGCCGTCGTACGTCCACCAGTTCGAAGCCGAAGCGGCGGGCGGCGGTGCGTACCGAGTTGACCGAGAAGAGGAAGAAGTGCTCGTCGTAGATCTGGTCGAACGTGTTGAGTTCGATGATGTCGCCCAGATACGGGTCTTCGAACACGAACACGCCCTCAGGCGCCAGCAAAGCCTCCACACCTCGGAAGATCGAGTCCAGGTAGGGGATGTGGCAGATGGTATTCGCCGCGAAGATGACGTCGGCAGGCCCGTCCGACTCGCGGATCCGGACCGCCGAAGACTCCTCGAAGTAGTCCGTCAGCACCCGTATCCCGTCGGCTCGGGCCAGTTCGGCGACCCCGAGGGACGGCTCAAAGCCCAGGTGTCTGATGCCCGCCTCGCGAAACGTCCGCAGCATCACACCGTCGTTGCAGCCGATCTCGACGATGAACGGATCCGTACCGGTCAGTTCGGTGTCGAGGAAGTCACGCGCGGTCTGCTCAAAATGTTCACGCATGCGCGCCGAGCCCGACGAATGGTACGGGTAGTCCGCGTGGAACATGCGGTCGCGCGGCACCTCGTCCAGAAGCTGGACCATGGAACAGTCCTCGCAGACGCCGACGGCGAGCCGGAAGAAGAACTCGTTGGATACCTCGTCAGCGCGCAAAAAGGTATCGGACAGGGGTTGGCGTCCGAAGTCGAAGAACTCGCTAACGGCTCCGCCGCAGATACGACACATGTGCTCTCCTCGTGGTCGGGCTGAATCTCACGCTGCTCGCCGTCCAGTGACGATCTCCGCCGGGGCGTCAGTCATCGACCATCGCCACCGCCCTCGCCCATCCTGCGCCGCCCCCGGTGATCTTGACTGGGAAGCACGCCACCCGGAACCCGTGCGGGCCCGGCAGCGCGTCGAGGTTGGCCAACCGTTCGATCTGGCAGTACTCCCGGTCCCGGCCGGCGAAATGCGCGGGCCAGAGCACCGAGCGGTCGTTCGTCCGGCGGTACCGCGCGAGGATGTCGCCGAACGGTGCGTCCAGGCTGAACGCGTCCGTGCCAATCACCCGCACGCCCAGATCCAGCAGCAGGTGCACGGCCGGGCCGTCCAGGCCGACGAAGTCGGTGAAGTACTCCCGCGTACCCGCCCGACGCGGCGCGCCGGTATGAAGCAGGACGATGTCCAGCGGCTCAGGCCGGTGACCGATCCGGGCGAATTCCTTGTTGAGCTCGTCGGCGCCCACCGCGCCGGTGCCGTGGCCGGTCAGGTCCAGCACCACGGCTGGGCGGAAGAACCAGTCCAGCGGCATCTCGTCGATGTGCCGGGGGGTCCCGGTGCCATAGGAAGCTCGCGAACCGTAGTGCGACGGCGCATCCACGTGCGTACCGGTATGGGTGGTCAACGTCATCCGGTCCAGCGACAGGAACTCGCCGTCCGGCAACTCGTCCGGGTCGAACTCGACGCCGAAATGCTCGCGCATCTCCGCGCTCATGTGCGCAGCACCCTCGCGTGGGGTGAGCACCTCGTGCCCGACCGGGTCAGGTTCGAACGACGAGGCGTCCACCGGTGAGGACAAATCGATGAATCGCATAGCCACCTCCGGCTACCGGCAACGTCCAGATGGTCGGCCGCTCGGCTCGAAAAGCGGCGGAGCTTCGCTCCAGCGCGACGGCGTGGCAGCGGCTTTCGAGCCGAACTCGAACGACCCGGGACACCATCGGTGCGGAACCAGCCCGATTGGAGGCGGCGCAAGCCATGTCGACAGAGACCGCACGTCACCGCGTGACGGGAGACCTCGTCCAGCCGGTGACCCAGCAGGGTGCCGACCTGCTCGACCTGCTGTCCGCGCACGTACCGCATCTCCAGGCAGGCGCGGCGGCGAACGATCGCAGCGGCACGTTCCCGGCCGAGGTGTTCGAGAACCTGCGCAAGGACGGCGTTCTCGGCGCGACCGTGCCGGTGGAGCTCGGCGGCCTTGGCGTCGATTCCCTGCACGACGTCGCGCTCGCGTTGCGCGAGGTGGCGGAGGCCGACGCCTCCTCGGCCCTCGCGCTGCATATGCAGCTCAGCCGCGGCCTGACCCTCAGCTACGAGTGGCGGCACGGCTCGCCGGCGGCGCGATCGCTCGCCGAACGGCTGCTGCGCCCGATGGGTTCCGGCGAGGCCGTCGTATGCACGACGGTGAAGGACGCCGTCGCGCATCGCAGCGTCAGCACGCTGACTCCCCAGCCGGACGGCACGTGGTTGCTCCAGGGGCGCAAGATGCTGGCCAGCATGGCCCCCATCGCGACGGTGTTCGTCATCTCCGCGCAGGCGGCCGTCGGCGGGGGCGTGCCGGCGCAAGCCGCCGCGGTCGTCGCCCGCGACGCCGCCGGCCTGACCGTGCTGGACAGCTGGAACGGCCTCGGTATGCGGGCGTCCGGCAGCGTGGACGTGGTGATGGACGGATGCGTGGTCAAGGAGGAGGACATCTTCTTTCGTGGACCCGTAGGCCAGCACGACGACGCGGCGCTCGCCGGCCAGACGGTCAGCTCGATCACGATGCTCGGCATTTACATCGGGATCGCCCGCGCGGCACGCGAACTCGCTGTCGAGACGGTTCGCCGGCGCGGCGCCGGGCAGGCGGGCGCGCGCACCCTCGTGGCCGAGGTGGATGCGCGGCTACAGGCGATGCGGGCCACCGTCAGCGTTGCCCTGTCAGTGGCCGACGCACCGGCGACCGGGGACGCGGGTGACCGTGGCCGCCGACTGATGACGTCCTTTCAGCGGGCAAAGCTGTTCGTGAACCGTGTCGCCCCGGAGGTCGTGGGCGACTGTCTCACGTTGATCGGCGGGGCGTCGTACGACGCGGGGCATCCGATGTCCCGGCTCTACCGGGACGTCCGGGCGGGCTCGTTCATGCACCCGTACACCTACGCGGACGCGGTCGACTTCCTGAGCTCTCAGGCGCTCGACTACTGACAAGGAGACAAACCGGCATGCAGACACGTCACTTGTCCGTGCATGGGGCATTCGAATTCACGCCGAAGATATTCCCCGATGATCGCGGTTTGTTCGTGTCACCGTTCCAGCAGGCGGCTTTCGGGGAAGCGACCGGGCGTGCCGGCATCCCGGTGGCGCAGTCCAACCACAGCCGCTCGCGCCGAGGCGTGGTCCGGGGCGTCCACTACACCGTGACGCCGCCGGGAACCGCCAAGTACGTGTACTGTCCGCGTGGCCGCTCGCTGGACATCGTGGTCGACATCCGGGTCGGGTCACCCACGTACGGCAAGTGGGACGCGGTGGTGCTTGACCAGATCGACTTCCGGTCACTGTACCTGCCGGTCGGCGTCGGGCACGCGTTCGTCGCGCTCGAGGACGAGACCGTCATGTCGTACCTGCTGACCAGTCCATACGTCGCCGAGTACGAGTTGTCCGTCTCGGCGCTCGACCCGGCCCTGGGGTTGCCCCTACCGCCGGAACTGGTCCCGGTGCAGTCCGACCGCGACTCTGCCGCGATGACGCTGGACGAGGCCAGACAGCAGGGCCTGCTGCCTGACTACGAAACCTGCCTGCGGGTCGAGAAGGCGTTGTGGCCGGTGTGAACCGTGTCGCGGTGATGGGAGCCAGCGGCAGCGTCGGCCGGCAGGTATGCGCCGCTTTCTCCCGCTCGGGCCAGAGCGTCCTGGCGGTAGCCCGGCGGCCGGCCGATCACCTGTCTGCGTACCGGTTCCGATCGGTGGATCTCGGTGCCGAGACGCCGGAGCACATTGCCGAGATCCTCGTTGCCGAGTCGGCAGACGTGGTGGTCAACGCCACCGGCGGCTGGGGGACCACCGAGCAGGAAATGGAGTACGCGCACGTCGTTTTGACCGGCCGCCTGGTCGAGGCCGTGGCACTCGTGCCGCGGCGGCCACGGCTCGTGCACGTCGGGACCATCCACGAGTACGGCCCGGTGCCCGAGGGGACGCTGATCGACGAGAAGATCGAGCCGGCTCCACAGACGCCGTACGCCCGTACGAAACTGGCTGGCTCGGAGGCGGTCCTGCACGCGGCCCGGGATGGCCGGATCGACGGTGTCGTACTGCGCGCGGTGAATTTGTGCGGTCCGCACCCGGCGCCGCCGAGTTTCCTCGGCTATCTACATCGGCGGCTGCGGGAAGCGACCGACGGAGCCACGCTGGAGCTGTCGATCGCGGACGCCAGACGCGACTACCTCGACGTCCGGGATGCGGCGGAGGCTGTGGTTCTGGCCGCGACGGCGCCGGTGACCGGCCAGGTGATCAACATCGGTCGCAACGAGGCGGTTGACCTGCGTGAGCTTGTGGCGCTCTTCATCGCGGCGGCGGGCTTTCCGCAGGATCGGCTGCGAGTGCTGGACCGGCAGGTGCTCAGCAAGGGCGGCGACTGGACGCGGGCCGACATTCGCCTCGCCCAGCAGGTTCTGGGCTGGCGTCCACGGATCAGCCTGGCGGAGTCTATGGGGGCCATGTGGGAATCGGAGAGCACGTGACGGAGCACCGCTTGCTGCTGAAGCGCGACGATCTCATGCCGGCGCGGATCGCCGAGTCGGTGCTGGCACCGACCGGCGGCCCGGGCGCGATGGTCGACTTCCACCGCTGGCTGGCTGAGCTGGGGGAGCGCTCGTTCACCCGCGCCGAACGCATCCCGCTGGACGCGTTGACCGGCTGGCACACCGATCCCGCGACCGGAGACCTGCGGCACGACAGCGGGAAGTTCTTCACCGTCGAGGGCCTCGACATCCACATGCCCGAAGGGCCGGTCACCCGTTGGAGTCAGCCGATCATCAACCAGCCGGAGATCGGTATCCTCGGCATCCTGGTCAAGCAGATCGACGGCGTGCTGCACTGCCTGATGCAGGCCAAGGCGGAACCGGGAAACTGCAACGGTCTGCAGCTTTCGCCGACCGTCCAGGCCACCCGCAGTAACTACACCCGGGTGCATCTCGGCAAGCCAGTGCCGTACCTGGAGTACTTCCAGGGCGCGGCGGGCCACCACGTCCTCGCCGACGTACGGCAGTCGGAGCAGGGCTCATGGTTCCAACACAAACGCAACCGCAACATGGTGGTGGAGGTGACCGGGGACGTCGAGCTGCTCGACGGCTTCCGGTGGATGACGCTTGGCGAGATTCACCGGCTGTTCCGGATCGACAACGTGGTCACCATGGACGCTCGCACGGTCCTGTCCTGCCTACCGTTCGCGGCTCCCAGCCTGATCGAGCTGTTTCCGCCGGGCGTCGACGGGTTCCGATCGGCGCTGATCCGTTCGTGTAGCCAGGACGAGGGCAGCATGTACAGCTCTAACGACATCCTGAGCTGGATCACCGACAGCCGGACCCGCCGGGATGTCTACACCCGTCGAATACCGCTGAACGCCGTAGAGTCCTGGCACCGCACGAAGGAGAAGATCTCGCACGAGCGCGGCCTGTACTTCGACGTCATCGGGCTCGACGTGCGCGCCAGTGGCCGCGAGGTGGCGCGCTGGACGCAACCGGCGATCGTGCCGCACGGGGTGGGTGTGGTCGCCTTCCTGGTGCGGGTGATCGGCGGAGTGTTGCACGTTCTCGTGCACGCCCGGGCCGAACCCGGCTTCGTAGACGCCATCGAGCTAGCGCCCACGGTGCAGTGCATTCCCGACAACTTCGACCCGCTGCCCGAGGTGGCGCGTCCTCGGTTCCTTGACTACGTGTTGCGGGCCGATCCCGGCCAGATCCGGTTCGACACCGAGTTGTCGGAGGAGGGCGGGCGTTTTTACCACGCCCGTAACCGCTACCTCATCATCGAGACGGACCTCGACGCGGACGCGCCGGACTTCCGTTGGCTGACCTTGCACCAGTTGGTGGATCTGCTGCGGCACAGCCACTACCTCAACGTCCAGGCTCGCAGCCTGGTCGCCTGCCTGCACAGCCTGTCTGTGGGCTGACAACGTCACATACCCGGCGCCGCATCGGCGCCGGGTACGTGGACCGACGGGTCAGAACTCCGCGACGACTTTGCGGAGAACCTCGATCACCCGGTTCTGGGTGTCGAGGGACATCGACGGATACATCGGCAGCGAGAAGATCTCCTTGGCCGCGGCCTCGGTCACAGGCAATGAACCCGTGGCGTAACCAAGATGCGCAAAGCCCGACATGGTGTGCACCGGCCAGGGATAGCTGATGTTCAGCTGAATGTCGTACGCGCGTAGCGCGTCGAGGATGGCATCGCGTTTTGGATGCCGCACCACGTACACGTAGTAGACGTGGTCATTGCCGGGTGCCACCTTCGGCAGCACGATCCCGGTGCCGGCGAGCCCGTCGACATACCGTGCGGCGATCGCCCGCCGGCCCTCGATGTAGGCGTCCAGCCGGCGTAGCTTGCGGCGCAGGATTTCCGCGTGGACCTCGTCCAGCCGGGCATTGTGACCGGGTGTCTGCACGACGTAGTAGCGCTCCTCCATGCCGTAATAGCGCAGGCGCTTCAGGCTGCGCTCGGTCTCGTCGCTTGAGGTGATCACGGCGCCGCCGTCACCGTACGCCCCCAGCACCTTCGTGGGGTAGAACGAGAAGGCGGCCGCGTCACCCATGGTCCCGGCGAGCCGGCCGGCGCGGCGGGCGCCGTGCGACTGGGCGCAGTCCTCGAGGATGGCCAGGCCGTGTCGGGCGGCGAGTCGCGCGAGCGGATTCATGTCCACACACTGGCCGTAGAGATGGACCGGCAGTAGGCAGGCGGTGAACTTGGTGACTGCGGCGGCCACCTGGTCGGTGTCCATCAGGTAGGTCTCAGGATCGACGTCCACGAACACCGGCTTGGCGCCTACGGCGTCGATGGCCACCACCGTGGGTGCCGCAGTGTTGGACACCGTTATCACCTCGTCTCCGCGCCCGACACCGAGGGCCTGCAGACCGAGCTTGATGGCGTTGGTCCCGTTGTCCACACTGATGCAGTGTGCGACGCCGTGGTAGGCGGCGAACTCCTCTTCGAAGCCGCGTACGCTCCGGCCCAGGACGAGCTGGCCGGAGCGAAAGACCGAGTCGACCGCGTCAAGGATGTCGTCGCGTTCCTTCTCGTATTCCTCGAGGTAGTCCCAGACGTAGGTGGTCATAACTTCGCTGCGCCTCCCGCGTTTCGAAGCCGTCGGCGTCAGACGCCGGCCAGCTGCACATTGATGTAGTTCACAACCGCCTGTGGAGTTTTTTTTCGGTCGGTTGCCTCGTCCGGGACGCTGATCCGCAGACCGTCCTGTAGGCGGGTGACGAGCTCGTAGGCCACGAGCGAGTCATAGCCCAGGTCGCCGAACTGTTCGTGCGTGATTCATGTCGTTCACCGCCGTCGCGTTGTCCGAGCCGAGGCACTCATCGATGATCTCCCGTAGGTCCGCGATGGTGAATCGGCGCATGGCGGCATCCTGGTACCGCGCCCTAGAGCGGCGGTCGAGGCGTGCTGTGGCGTAGCTCTAGGGCAGTTCTTGACCAGTCTTCGAGCCGATCAAACGAACCTGATCGGGTGACCAAGGCGCTCGGGACGATCACTCGCGGGCGATGCCGAATGCTGACAGTGGACGCTCACCGGTCGGAGCCGATAGTGTCTAACGTAGAACTTTCACCAGATCGGCTCGACCGAGAAGTGGATCGAGAACCGGTCGGGCATCCGTAGCCGGCGGTTCGCAGGTGCGGACGAGACCCTGTTGGACATGGCGGTCAAAGCCGGTGCAAAGGCATTGCTGGAGGCCGGAATCCAGGCCGAGCAGGTTCGCTCATCGGAGGTGTCTATCCACCACTAGCTGCGCCCACATCAGCTGCGCGAGGATCCGATCGCTGCGGCGGTCGAAATGCGACGCCTTGCGTACCGCGACATTGAGGCGACATGCACGCTGGTCACTACAATCGGCCTGGCTGCGCCCATTGTCGCCGTCGTTGCTGGCGATGCGGACGGACTATGTGGGATTCCCAATTCGACACTGCGGCTGCTGCGCCGCAGTGTGCACATTGACCGCGACTTAGCTGGTCAGGGCGTAATGGCGGCCGACTGGCGTCGGTGAGCCATGGTTGGTCAGAGTTGGAGGTGCCTATTATCTACTCACACACGTCATTGTAAATCTTGTTCTCGGGTCGAACGGTCGTGTAGGGTCGATGTGCCGGGCGAGTTTCGTCTGACTGCGGGGGTGTTCGCGTGCTTAAGAATATTGTCGAGTTCGGCATCCTGGGTCCGTTGTCCTTGACGGTGAATGGCATAAACCATGCACCGAGCGCGCCGAAGCTCCGTAGCATTCTGGCAGTGCTGCTGGTTCATGCTGGTCAGGCGGTGCCGGTGTCATCACTCATTCGCGAGTTGTGGGACGAAGATCCGCCGGCAAGTGGATTGACGACATTGCAGACGTATATCTTGAACTTGCGGAAACTGTTGGCGAGGGTAACCGGTATATCGGCCGCTGAGATATCGAAGAACGTGCTGGTAACCAAGGCCGGTGGTTACGTTCTGCAAGTCGACTCCGGAATCCTCGACGTGCATCAGTACCACTCCCTCGTGACGGCGGCCCGAGAGGCACTCTCCGCCGGGGACGACGAGACCGGCGTCCGGAAGATGACCGACGGCCTGCGGCTCTGGCGGGGCCCCGCGCTGGTGGACGTGCCGATAGGACCGGTGCTCGAGTCCAAGCGCCGACAGTTCGAGGAGTCTCGGCTGGTCGTCCTGGAGTACCTGGTCGACGCCGAACTGCGGTTGGGGATGTACCGCGAAGTGCTCACTGAGTTGGCCGCGCTCACTGTGGAAAATCCGCTCCACGAGGGCATACACGCGCAGTACATGCTCGCGCTTTACCACAGCGGCCGGCGCGCTCAGGCGCTGCAGGTCTTCCACCGGTTGCGCGGGGATCTGGTCAACGAACTCGGTCTCGAGCCTGGGCCGTCAGTGCAGCGTCTGCATCGTGCGGTGCTGAATGCCGAAGTCGTCGTCGAGGACCAGCTGTCCGTCAGCCGGTCGCTCGGCGACATTGTTGGCACCTCCGCCTGGGGCAACGCCCGTCAGTATTGATCGGGTGCCGAGCATTCCGCTAAGTCGGGTCCCCGCCGCCAGGTTGTACGGCGATTCCGGCCGGGTCGGGCTGACCGTGGTCGGCGCTGCCGTCGGTCCCGGACGATGTCCCGGTGCTGGTGAACGCGCTGCTGCCAACCTGCGCCGCGCTCCTCAGCCACAGTCGATCGGGCACTCTGGCCACGGCACTGGTGCGCGGGGTGCCGCTGAACGCCTCAGGCGCTACGGGTACCGATGAACAGGCCACGGCCGGCCGGGACGATTGGCTCCGGGCCGGCCGGGTTGGGGGGCAGGAACTCGGCAGTGCAGCCCGCGTCGGTGAAGGCGCCGAGATACTCCTGCAGGGTGAACAGCGAGAGGTAATCGACCTCGGTGAACTGGGTGATCTCGGCTGGCGAGGCGATCAGGTACCGCACCTCTAGCCGGGTGACGTTGTTCGCCGCGGTGGAACGGGACACTCGGGCGATCGTGCGGTCGCCGTCACGGATCACCTCGCCGGAGACGTAGCCGTCGATGAACTTCTCTGGGAACCACCACGGCTCGATCACCAGAACACCGCCCGGCACCAGGTGACTGGCCATACACCGGACCGCCGCGCGCATGTCGGCCAGGCCGCCGACGTACGAGATGGCGGTGAACATGCAGGTCACCGCGTCGAATGTGCGACCCAGGTCGAACTCGCGCATGTCGCCGGCGTGCACGGTCACGCCGGGCAGCCGCCGGCCGGCGACCGCGCGCATCGCGGCAGAGAGCTCAAGCCCCTCGGTGTGGTCGAACAAATCGTCGAAACCGGCCAGGTGTGCGCCCGTACCGCAGGCAACGTCCAGCAGTGAGCCGGCCCCGGGGAGCCGGTCGCGGATCAGCCCGGTGAGATACGCCGCCTCCTGACGCCAGTCCTTGCCACGACTGCGATACACCGCCTCGTAGACGTCGGCGAGCTCCGCACCGTACATGAGACCTCCTACTGCTTGGGGATTCGATGTTCGTCGCCGTTCCTCGAGCACGGCTGGACGATGCGTCGAAGCCGGCACGCGAGAGCGGGAGCCCCGCTGCGGGCGTTCGTGGATCCGCCGTGGGACGGTGACCTGACGGTCCGGGAGCGCCGGGCCACCCACGACGACCGTCGGTAGACGTTTTCTTGAGCGGACCCGCCTAGCTTGAACGCATGACCACATCACAAGCGGTTATCATCACCGGCGGCGGGACCGGCATCGGCAGGGCGACCGCGCGGAGGTTCGCCGCCAGCGGCGCTGGCGTTCTCATCGTTGGCCGCTCCGCGGACACGCTTGCCGAGGCCGCCAGCGGCCACCACAACATCAGGACCCTGACCGCTGACGTCACGGCCCCGGATGCTCCGAGAATCATCGTCGATCGGGCTCTGCTCGAGTTCGGCGCGGTTGACGTTCTCGTCAACAACGCCGCGGTGGGTGCGTTCGCCGCGCTCGCCGATCTCGATGCCGACTCAGTGACGGCCCAGTTGGACACCAACCTGTTGGCGCCGATCCTCCTCACCCAATGCGCACTGCAGGCACTGGGAGAGTCCGGTGGCACGGTCGTGAACGTCGGCACGGCGGCGGCGTTGGGGCTGCGGTCCTTTCTGCAGAATTCTGTATACGGTGCTACCAAGGCCGCCCTCGACTTCCTGACGCGGTCGTGGGCGGTGGAGCTGGCTCCGCAGGGAATCCGGGTCGTCGGCGTCGCGCCCGGCGTCATAGCCACCGGCGTCGGGGTACGGGCCGGCATGCCCCAGGAGGCATACGACGGCTTCCTGGAGCACATGAGCACGCGGATTCCAGCCGGACGGGTCGGTACGCCGGACGACATCGCCTGGTGGATCCACCGCCTCACGCAGCCCGAGGCCGCCTATGTCAACGGTACGGTCCTGGCGGTCGACGGAGCGCTCTCGATCACCTGAACGCAACCCGGATGGGCCGCCCCGCGATCACCTCGCCGGGGCGGCTCCGTTCGTTCAGCGGCTTTCTGCGTACGCCTTGGCGTGCCGCAAGGTCGCGAGGCTGTTGCCGCCCAACGCCTGCCGGATCGCCGTCCGGGCCTGCGCGACCGTCGCCGGCCCGCCGAAGGCCGCCGGGATCGCCTTCGGCTCGATCACGACCGTGTGCGTCGACGTGACCACGGTCTTTCCGCCGTCGTCGCGGATCGTCCACTGTCCGTTGTGTACGGCCAACAACGGCGGCATCCTGAGTTGCTTGTAGACGATGCGATCAGAGGGAAAGCACACACGCACCGAGGATGTGATATGCACTTGACCCTGCGGGTTGCGGGTGTCCATGCCGAGCACTTGGAGGTTCGGGGTGTCCTCCTGAAGCGAGACTTTGGCCACGTGCGGCAGCCGGGACGGCCAGTGTTGCGCGGCGTACAGGAACTCGTACACGTCCTTGGCCGCGCCGTCGACGACCACCGAGTCATCGAACGTGAGCAGCAGGTCCCGGTCGTCCTCGCGTTGCTCGGCCGCCGATCTTAACGCCGCCAGCTCCGCGGCGCTGTTGTGGTCGATCGCCCGCAGAATCAACGAGACGCTCTCCGGATCGTCGCCTACCGCGTCGAAGTCATGCAGTAGCCGTACCTCGGTCCTCGTGGCGGACACGGGATCGAGGATCCACGCACCGCCCATCGCCGCCACCGGTGCCTGGGAGACCTCTTGGCGGAAGGTCACCCGCAGCCCTGTCGGATCGAGTTGCCGGCGCGACGTCCAGGCTTTCGGCGCGCCGTTGGCCGTGGCCCAGATGCGGATTCGTTCCTCCGTACCGTTCTGTTGCACGTGGTCGACGTGCACGGTCGGCGGAAAGATTCGCGGCCACTGTCCAACGTCAGCGATCAGGTCGTAGACCACCCGAGCCGGGGCCGCCACGGTGATCCCGTGCTCTGTTCGATGGGACATGATCCTCCCTCAGTAGTTGCCGAGCCCGCCGCAGACGTTGATCGCCTGCGCCGTGATCGAGGCCGCGGTGTCCGACACGAGGTAGCCCACCAGGCCGGCCACCTCCTGTGGGGTGCTGTAACGGCCGAGTGGGATCTTCGCCTCGAACTTCTCGCGGACGGCGTCCTCGCTCGTCTCCCAGAAGGCCGCGTAACCCTGCCGGATCCGCTGCGCCATCGGCGTCTCCACATACCCGGGGCAGACGGCGTTGACCGTGATCCCCGTTGTGGCCAGTTCCAGGCCGAGCGCTTTGGTGAAGCCGACGACGCCGTGCTTGGTGGCGGAGTACGGCGCTCCGTACATCACGCCCTGCTTGCCGGCCGTCGATGCCACATTGATCACCCGACCGGTCCCGCGTTCGAGCATTCCGCCAGTGGTGAGCACCTCCCGGGTTACCCGGAAGACGCTGGTGAGATTCGTGTTGACGACGTCCAGCCACAGCTCGTCGGTGATCTGAGCGGTCACTCCGCCGCCGCTGCGGCCGGCGTTGTTCACCAGGACGTCCACCGGACCGAAGCGGCTCACAGCGGACGCCACCAAGGTGTTGATCTGCTCCGGATCGGTGACATCACATTGTCTGCCGTCGACGTCCAGCGACTCGTCGCGCATCCGCTTCGCGGTCAACGCGACCTGCCCGGCGTCACGTGCGCAGATGAATACCCGCATGCCCCGCCTGGCCAGCAAGTCGGCGATGGCAAGGCCGATGCCGCTGGTGGCGCCGGTGACCACAGCGACCCGCCGGTCCTCTTCCGTCATGCAAACCCCTCCGTCCATGTGACCAGAGTCGACGGTGTCAGTGACTGCTAGAAGCTTGCTCGACCCCCTGGCGCGTCAAGCGCTTGTTGAGCCACCTGCGAGACGTTGCCGCCACGCTCAGGGGCAGTTGAACCAGGAGCGGTCAGAACGCCGTGGCAAGGAGATGATCGACATGACGGCTGACGAAGCCGAAACCGCCAATGACGGCCCGGTCGTGTTTGTCAACAGGTTCACCCTGCGCTGCCCGCCTGAGGTCTTCGAAAAGGTCTTCGCCGAGACGAGCGCATTCGTGGCGAAGCAGCCCGGCTTTGTGCAGTTCACCCTGCTCGGTCATGTCGAGGACCGAAACAGCTACGTCAACGTCGCACACTGGCGCGACGCCGCTTCGTTCCGCCGGGCGGTCTCCCACCCGGACTTCAAACCGCACGCCGAGGCGTTGCGGGCCGTGAGCACGAGCGAGCCGAATCTATACACCTGCCGGCAGACCTCGCGGTGAACCGTGACCCGGGCCGTCGTGATGAGCCGACGGAGATTGGGGGCTTGGACTGGTGGAACTTGGTGTATTGGGGCCGCTGTCAATCACGACTACGAAGGGGATCAACGGAGCGCCAAGTGCGCCAAAACTACGGAGCATTCTCGCTATTTTGATGGTGTGTTCCGGTCAGGTCGTTCCTGTGTCGGCCATGATGCGGGAGTTGTGGAACGAAGATCTGCCGATCAGCGGATTGCCGACATTGCAGACCTACGTGCTGAACGTGCGCAAGCTGCTGAGTGAGGTCACTGGCCTGACACCAGCCGAGGTGTCGAGGGAAGTGCTGGTGACCAAGTCGGGTGGTTACGTCCTACACACCGGTGTCGACGCGCTTGACGTGCGCCGGTACCACGCGCTGGTCGGCAGTGGCCGGGAGGCGCTCTCGGACGGCCATGACGGGATCGGGGTCCGCCGGATGACCGACGCGCTCCGGCTGTGGCGTGGACCAGCACTTGTGGACGTGCAGGTCGGGCCGGTGTTGGAGTCGAAGCGCAGGCAGTACGAGGAATCCAGGCTCGTGGTGCTGGACTATCTCGTCGACGCGAAGCTGCGGCTGGGGATGTACCGCGAGGTGCTCACCGAGCTGGCCGCGCTCACCGTGGAAAACCCGCTGCACGAAGGTATGCAGGGACAGTATATGCGTGCGTTGTACCTCAGCGGTCGTCGCGCGCAGGCGCTCGAGGTGTTCCACGGGTTGCGGACCAGTCTGGTCCGTGAGCTGGGGCTGGAGCCGGGGCCACCGGTCCAGCGGTTGCATCAGGCGATTCTGAACGCCGAGGACAACGTCCAAGAGCATTTACGTATCGATCGGCCGCTCGGCGATATCGTGCGTACGTCCGTGTGGGGAAATGCTAGACCCTACTGACGTGCCGTATATGACGCGAACTCCGTCGAAAACAGGTGGCCGGGATTTCCTCCTAGCGGTCTTCGAAGGAAATACGGGGCGAGATCGATAGCATCGATGCCGTGATTACGCAACGCTACTGGAGTCAACGTGCGCCAGCAGAGCTCGGTAGGCGACTCCAGCTCATTCAGGGCACGCAGTGGCTTTCCGCGATCAACGATGATCCCTACGCCCGGGTCCTTCGCGGATTCGACGACGACCCGTATCCGTTGTACGAACGGCTCGGTCGCGCCGGCCCCATGGTGTCGAGCAGGGCCGGCGTCTGGGTCACCGCCAGCCGAGGGCTGGCGACCGAGGTCATGGCCCACCCAGGATTCGGTCCGATGACTGCGAGCAGTCCGTACGCGCCGTACAACGTCGTGCCGCTCGACGAGGACATCGTCCACGCCGCACCTCACCCGACCGCTGCCCTGGTCGAGCCGGTTACCAGGGTCGTCGAGAGCCTGACCGGTGAGGTCGACCTTGTCAGCGGGTTCGTCGCCCGGATCTGCGCCGAGGCGCTGGCAGAGACCTTCGACGTGCCGCTGCCCTGGCTCGCCGAGCGGATCGCGAGTACCGGTGTCGCCTTCGACGCCGCCCTGTGCCCGCAGCCTCTCGCGGTCACACGCCGGATGCTCTCCGCTCTCGACGACCTGCGCGACCGGCTCGGCGACCCAGGGGCGGTTCTGCTCACCGTCGTGGGCGCCCAACTGGCCACCACCCTGCTCGGGAACGCGCTCGACGTGTTGCTCGAGGAGCCGTCCCGGGCGCCGCGGGTGGTCGATGAAACCCTGAGTCTCCAGCCGCCGGTGCACCTGCACCCCCTGATCGCACGATCCGATCTCGACTTCGGCGGCACCAGGGTGAGGGCCGGTGATCAGGTCGTTGTTCTCGTCGGCGCTGTCAACCGGGACGGGGCAGGGATGCCGCTGCTGCTTGGCCCGCCTTACGCCGCGGTGTTCCCGTTCGCTCGTGTGGTCACCGAGACCGCGCTGTCCGTGCTGACCGAGAGGTTCTCCTCGCTCCGTCGCACGAGGCCCGCGCTGCGCAAGCGCAGGGCGCCGGTCACCAGAGCACTGCTACGACTCCCGGCGAGCACCGACGTCCGAGATGAGGCGCGATGAAGGTTCTGTTCACCACACTTGCTCACCGCACGCACTTCTACCCGCTCGTCCCACTGGCGTGGGCACTGCGTGGCGCTGGGCACGAGGTCAGGGTGGCCAGCGAGCCGGCGTTGACCCGCGACATCACCCAGACCGGCCTGACCTCGGTCCCGGTGGACGCGCCGGAGTGGTCCATCGACGACCCTACGGATCTCCAGTTGCTCAAACAGTTCCACGAGGACGGGTTCGTCTACCTGCGTGACTTCGACTTCGCCGGACACGACCATGCCAAGTGGACCTGGGAGCACCTGCTCGGTCTGCAGAACATCCTCGTGCCGTCGCACGACTCGGTGATGAACAACGATCGGATGATCGACCGACTGGTCACCTTCGCCCGCGACTGGCGGCCCGATCTCGTGGTGTGGGAGACGTACACGATCGCGGGGGCGATCGTCGCCCGAGCGGTCGGCGCCGCCCACGCCCGGTTCGTCGCGGGACCCGACGTCGGGATGCGGGTCCGCAAGGAGTTCCTGCGACTGAAGGAGAAACAGCCGCCGGAGCACCAGGAAGACCCAACTGCCGAGTGGCTGGAGTGGACACTCGAGAGGCTGAGCGTAGACGGCGGCTTCACCGAGGACATGGTGACCGGCCAGTGGACGATCGACTCGACAGCCGCGAGTACCCGACTGGACCCTGATGGGGAAGCAGTCAGTGTGCGGCACGTGCCGCACAACGGGCCTGCCGTGGTGCCCGACTGGCTGCGGGTACCGGTCAGCCGGCCGAGAGTGTGCCTGACTTTCGGCCTGTCGGAGTGGGTCGCCGAGTTTCTCAGCGGCACCGTGCTCACCGATCTTTTGCGTACCTTGGCGGACCTCGACATCGAGATCGTCGCGACGCTGACCGAAGCCCAACGCGCGTCGGTCACCGACGTCCCGGCGAACGTGAGGCTGATGGAGTTCGTCCCGCTCAACGATCTCATGCCGACGTGCGCCGCTGTGGTCCACCACGGCGGCATCGGCACCAAGGCCAACGCGGAGCTGCACGGCGTGCCGCAGGTGATCCTCGCGTTCGGAATGGACACCGCAGTGATGGGCGAGGGAATCGAGGAGTTTGGCGCGGGCCTGTGGATGCCGATCGAAGAGCTCACCAGTGCCGCGTTGCGGGAAAGACTCGTTCGAGTACTGACCGAGCCGTCATTCGCCATGGCGGCCGCCCGGTTGCGCGATGAGGTGCTCGCCCAGCCGCCGCCGAACGCGGTCGTACCGCTCATCGAGCAGTTGACCGCCGAGCATCGCGGGAGGGTCTGATGCGAGTCCTGTTGACCACTTTTGCCGCGAAGGCTCATCTCTACACCCAGGTGCCGATGGCGTGGGCGTTGCGCACAGCAGGGCACGACGTCGTGGTCGCCAGCCAGCCGGATCTCGTTGCCGACATCACCAGTACCGGCCTGACCGCGGTGCCCGTCGGTGAGGTGTTCGACCTCGAGACCGGGATGCAGACGCTGGACGGGATTCTCGGCGACGTCGCGAGCGGACGGTTGACCGGAGCGCAGGTCGGCCTGGACATGAGCGAGGCGAGGCCGGAGAAGCTGACCTGGGAGTACGTGCTCCACGTATTCAGCGCGATGACGCCGGTGACCTTCCAGAACCACTGCCCGGCCGACATGGTCGACGACCTGGCCGCGTTCGCCATGGACTGGCGGCCGGATTTGGTCCTGTGGGACCCACTGACGTTCGCCGGGCCGGCTGTGGCCAGAGCGTGCGGTGCTGCGCACGCCCGCATGCTGTTCGGACCCGATCTCGTCGGCCGGATGCGGGCCACCTTTCTCGACCTGGCCGGCCGGCTGCCGGCGGAGCTGCGTGACGACCCGCTCGCCGAGTGGCTGGGGTGGACACTCGATCGGCTGGGGTGCGCGACGGGATTCACCGAGGACATGGTGCTCGGCCAGTGGACGATCGACCAGCTGCCGCCCTCCATGCGCCTCGCCGTTGACGCGCAGTACGTCCCAGTCCGTTACGTGCCCTACAACGGCCCGGCTGTGGTCCCGGACTGGCTGCGTGAACCACCGGGACGCAAACGGGTCTGCCTCACGCTCGGCGCGTCATTCCGGGAGGTGGCGCTCGGCGACCAGGCGTCGATCGGTGACATGCTCGACGCGGTGGCCGATCTCGACGTCGAGATCGTCGCCACGCTCGACGAAGGTCAGCTGAAGTCACTGCCGGTCGTGCCCGACAACGTCCGGGTAGTGGATTTCGTGCCGCTGAACTCGTTGCTTCCCACGTGCTCCGCCGTGGTGCACCACAGCGGGTCCGGGACGTTCGCGACCGCGCTCGCGCACGGTGTCCCACAGCTGATCGTGCCGAACCTGATGTGGGACAGCATGGACAAGGCACAGGCGCTGGAGGCGAGCGGAGCCGGGCTCTACATCCGTGACGTTGACCGGTTGTCCGGCGGGGAGCTGCGTAGCCAACTGGCCCGGCTGCTCGACGAGCCATCGTTCACGGCCGGAGCCACGCGAGTCCGCCGCGAGATGCTCGGCATGCCGAGCCCAAACGACGCGGTCCCCGTACTGGAGAGGCTGACCGCCGAGCACCGGGGGAGAAGCTGATGCGTGTCCTGTTCACCACGTTCGCCGCGAAGACCCACATGTTCGCGCAGGTGCCGATGGCGTGGGCACTGCACACCGCGGGGCACGAGGTCTATCTCGCCAGCCAACCGGACCTGGCCGACCTGATCTCGCGCACCGGGTTGACCGCTGTGCCCGTCGGGGATCCGCTGAACCTGGAAGCGCAGTTCGAGGTGGTCAACGAAAACGTCGGTGACGACGCGAACAGAACCGTGGAGGAGTCGGACGTCGGCCTGGACATGAGCGAGGAGGATCCGGCGAAGCTCACCTGGGATCGCACCCTGACGATCTTCACGGCGATGACCTCGATGGTCTTCCAGAACGCAAGCTCAGAGCCCATGATGGACGACCTGGTGGCGTTTGCTCGTTCGTGGCAGCCGGACCTGGTGGTGTGGGACACCATGACCTTTGCCGGTGCGGTGGCCGCGCGCGCCTGCGGCGCGGCGCATGCCCGCCTGCTGTACGGCCTCGACCTCGTCGGCAACACCCGTGCCGCGTTCAACCGGCACCTCGCCGGACTGCCGGTTGAGTTACGTGACGACCCGATGGCCGAGTGGCTGGGCTTCTCCCTAGAGCGGTACGGCTGCGACACCGGGTTCGGCGAGGACATGGTGGTCGGCGACTTCAGTATCGACCAGTTCCCCCAGTCGATGCGGTTTCCTCTCGACGTGCCCACCGTGCCCGTGCGGTACACGCCCTACAACGGTCCTGCCCTGGTGCCCGACTGGCTCCACGACCGGCCAAAGCCGAAACGGGTCTGTCTCACGCTTGGGTTGTCACACCGAGACGAGCGAGGCGGCGACCGGGCTTCGATCGGCGACATCCTGGCGTCGCTCGCGGACCTGGACGTCGAGGTGGTGGCCACCCTGAACGCCCGCCAGACCGAGTCACTGCCGTCGCTGCCTGGCAACGTGCGGGTGGTGGAATTCGTGCCGCTCAACGTGTTGCTGCCCACCTGTGACGCGGTCATCCACCATGGTGGCTCCGGCACGCTGACCACGGCCATGCTGCACGGTGTCCCCCAGTTGATCGTGCCGCACATGGTCTGGGACTCGATCAACACAGCCCGTCGCCTCGCGGACTACGGGGCGGGGGACTACGTCCGGGACATCGAGCGGCTCTCCGGCGACGAACTGCGCACTCGGCTGGTTCGGCTGCTGACCGAACCGTCCGTCCGGCACAACGCTGCCAGGCTGCGACGGGAGATGGTCGGCACGCCTGGTCCGAACGATCTCGTCCCGGTGCTGGAGAAACTGGCCGCCGAGTACCGGAGGGTCCGATGAAGATCCTGTTCACCACTTTTGCCGCGAAGGTGCACATGTACTCTCAGGTGCCGTTGGCGTGGGCACTGCACACCGGCGGACACGAGGTCCGGATCGCCACCCAGCCCGACCTGGTCGACGAGGTCACCAAGACCGGTCTGCCCGCGGTCGCGGTCGGCGAGGCGCTCAACCTCGAGGAGGGCATCAGGGAAACCGAGGAGAACCTCGCGGGAGACGAGGAAGCACCGGACTCGGATGACGGCGGCATGGATATCACCGAGACCCGTACGGATCGTCTGACGCCGGAGTACATGCTGGGCATGTTCACCGCAATGACGTCCTTCGTGTTCCAAAACCAGTGTCCCGAGTCGATGACCGATGACCTGGTGGCGTTTGCTCGTTCGTGGCGGCCGGACCTGGTGGTGTGGGACACCATGACGTTTGCGGGCCCGGTGGCCGCGCGTGCCTGCGGTGCGGCACATGCCCGTTTGCTGTTCGGCATGGACCACGTGGCCAGAATGCGTGGTGTCCTCGTGGACCAGCTGTCCCAGCTGCCACCCGAGTTGCGCGACGACCCGCTTGAGGACTGGCTGAGCAGGCTGCTGGAACGGTACGACTGCCCTGGGGGGTTCACCGAGGAGATGATGCTCGGGCAGTGGACCGTCGACCCGACGCCCGCCTGGATGCGTTTTCCCCTGGACCTGCCGTACGTGCCGATGCGGTACATCCCCTACAACGGGCCGGCGAAGATGCCCGAGTGGTTGCGTGAACCGCCGAAGCGCAAGCGGGTGTGCCTGACACTCGGTCTTTCGCATCGGGAGGTGCAGGGGGGCGACGAGGTGTCGATCGGGGACGTGCTGGAGTCGGTGGCGGACCTGGACATCGAGGTGATCGCGACCCTGGATGCCAGCCAGATCAAGGCGCTGCCCTCCGTCCCGGACAACGTACGCGTGGTGGACTTCGTGCCGCTCAACGCGTTGCTGCCGACCTGCTCAGCGATCATCAGCCACGGCGGATCCGGCACGATGGCCACCGCACTGGTACACGGTGTGCCACAGCTGATCCTGCCGTCGAAGATCTGGGACTCGGCCGACAAGGCCCGGCGGCTGGCGAGCCGTGGTGCCGGTATATGCATGCCGGAGTCGACCGTGACGTCGTTGCGCGCCAACCTGGAGCTGCTGCTGACGGACCTGTCCTACTCGGCGAACGCCAACCGGCTGCGGCAGGAAATGATCGCCATGCCGAGTCCCAACGAGGTCGTGCCCATACTCGAGCAGCTCACGGCCGCGCACCGGAGCTGACACAGGTGCGGCCGAGATCGACCTGCGCATGTCGCCGTCGTGCACGGGCACACCGGGCAGCTGCTGTGCCGCGCGCGTCCGCGGCCCAGTCCCTGCCTCGGCTGCGGTTGCGGTCTCGTAGACCTCCGCCGGCGCGGGGCCGTACGTCGGGTCTCCGGGTTCGGGGCTTCCGATGCTTTCCGAGGATTCCTGGAGCCTCGCTCGAGGACGCATCAAAGTCGCCACTGAAGGATGAGTGATGAGAAACCGCCGATCGACAAGGAGAACGCCGTGACAGTGGGGACCGAAGCGGACCTGGATCTGTTGTACCCGGAGGTCCAGAATTTCTATGCCCGCCACATGCAGCTTCTCGACGCGGGCAACGCGGAGGGGTGGGCGGACACGTTCACCGAGGACGGATCCTTCTTCTCACCGTCGATGCCGGAGCCGGCTCGTGGCCGGGACGTCATCGTCGCCGGAGTGCGCAGGGCCGCGGCGGCACTGGCCGAAGCCGGCGAGGTGCACCGGCACTGCATGCTCATGACCTACCTCAGACGTCGCGACGACGGCACGATCTACGCGCGGAGCTACACGCAGGTGATCGCCACTCCGCGCGACGGCCAGCCACGGCTGCACATGATGTGCGTGTGTGTGGACATCCTGGTGCGGCAGGACGGTGAGCTCAGGGTCCGGGAGCGCCGGGTCACCCGCGACGACCGACCATGACGCCCGGCCCGATGGGAGCTCTTCCCATGAGCACAGCACAGGCGGTGATCATCACCGGTGGCGGGACCGGGACCGGCCGGGCGGCCGCGCACGCGTTCGCGAGCACGGGGCCGGGGTGCTGGTGGTCGGCCGGTCCGAGGAGACCCTTGCCCAGACCGCGGCCGGCCACGACACCATCGTGACCCTGGCCGTCGACATCACCAGACCGAACGCACCGAATTCTGTAGTCGACACTGCGCTCGGTGCGTTCGGCCGGGTGGACGTCCTGGTCAACAACGCCGCGGTGGGCGAGTTCGGTGGGCTGGCCGATGTCGGACCCGCGATGGTCGGCGCGCAGATCGACACCAACCTGCTGGCACCGGTCTTCCTCACCCAACGCGCGCTGGACGCCCTGGCGGAGAGCAGCGCAACGGTGGTGAACGTCGGCACGGCGGGTTCGCTGGGATTGCGGCCGTGGGCCGACAACGCCATCTACGGTGCCAGCAAGGCGGCACTCGACTTCCTGACACGATCCTGGGCCGTTGAGCTCGCGCCACGGGGCATCCGCGTCGTGTCGGTACACCCGAGGACGTAGCGTGGTGGATCGTGCAGCTCGCACGGCCGGAGGCTAGGTACGTCAACGGCACCGTGCTCGCGGTGGACGGCGCACTGTCCATCACCTGAGTGCCGGGCGGGCCTCCAGGTTCACCCCGGGTGGCCCGCGCACACCGCAGCGGGTTTCGCGTACGCCTTGGCGCACTGCACGGTGGCGGTGCTGTTGCGCAGAGCCTCACTGCGGACCCGCGAGCTGTTACCGCCCTGCGACGGTCGCGGTGACATAGCGGACCGGGACATCGAGGAACAGCGGACCGTCGCCGTCACGCAGGTCGTCCAGTGCGGTGATCAGGCGGGTGCGCAACTGTTGTGAGTCGGCCGCGGTAAGGTGCTGCCACAGCAGGCGCATACCCTGAGTGTGCGACCAGTCAACCCAGGCCTCCCCGGACTGGACGACCACGTGCACCGGCTCGTCGACCACCACCACATCCTGGAAACCGGCCGTCCGCATGGTTTTCTCAAGGTCATCCACCCTACCGAGCCAGCTGTTGAACCGGTGCTGCAACGCTTCCGGCTGCCATTCGGCCGGCAGGTTGCGCAGCAGGGACCTCGGGATCAGTTCGGTGAACATCGGTGGCAGGAACGGGAAGGTGTCGTCGGTGAACACGGGGCTGGTGAAGGCGATTCGCCCGTGCTCGGTGAGCAGTCGCGCGTACCGGGCCATCGCCGATGGGGCGTCCGGAATGAAGATCACGCTGTAGCTGCCGGTGATGAGGTCGAACGACCGGGCCGGCAGGTCGGGGTTCTCCCCGTCCAGCACACGGATCTCGACGTTCTTGGCACCCTGCCGCTCGGCCTCCGCGCGGGCCGCGTCGACCATCGCCGGTGCGATGTCGATTCCCAGTACATGACCGGTCGGACCGACGAGTTCCGCGGATGGGAAAAGGCTGGCTCCCCGGCCGCACCCGATGTCGAGCACGCGGTGTCCTTCTCCGGGGGCGGCATGTTCGACCAGCCGCCTGCCCATCGGTGTGAAGAACTCGACGCCGAGCTGGTCATATGAAGCCGCGGCACGGTCGAAGGCCGCGGTCACAGTTGCCTTGTAAGCCGCCGGGTCCACGTTCTTTCCCCTCTTCCCACGAATGGTGGTACCGAGTTTTCACCAGTGACCTCGCATTTCGCTATACGGCGAATCTGGCGCTCTGAGCTGACTAGGAAAATAATCGGAGCGGGCTGTTGGCCACTTGTTCCCGTGCCGGGGATCGGCCAATACTTGCGGGGTCCGCCGCAGTCGGCCGAGTCAACAGGGGAGTTCTCATGAGCAAGAACATCGACCTCGTCAAGCGTATGGTGAATGCCTACAACACGGGGAACACCGACGACGTCGAGGAATTCATCCATCCGGAGTACCTCAATCCGGGTGCCATGGAACATTTCAAGGACCAGATCGGGCCGCAGACCTTCGTCATGGCCGTGAAATGGCTGAAGGCGACGTTCTCCGAGGAGGTTTACCTCGAGGAGATCGGCTACGAGGAGAATGGCGACTGGGTGCGTGCCAAGTTGGTTCTCTATGGCCGCCAGGTGGGCGACATGCTGAGTATGCCCGCGACCGGCCGGCGATTCTCCGGCGAGCAGATCCACCTTATCCGGATCGTTGACGGCAAAATTCGCGACCACCGGGACTGGCCCGACTTCATCGGCACCTACCGGCAGCTCGCCGAGCCGTGGCCGCAGGGCGAAGGCTGGCGTCCCTGATATTTCCCGTCACTACGTTGAAGGAGCTTCGTCGATGGAAAGTGAGGATCCTGCCGAGCAGGAAATGCGCGAACTGAACGTCCTGCTGCGGCTCGGCAGCCTGCACACCCCGATGGCGGTGCGAGTGGCCGCCACGCTGAGACTTGTCGACCACATCATCGGGGGGACGACCAACCCGGCGGAGCTGGCGAAGGTGACCGGCACGAACGCGAACGCACTGCTGCGTGTGATCCGGCACCTCGTGGCGGTCGGCGTACTGGCCGAGACCGAGCCGAACCGGTTGACGCCAACCGCGACCGGCATGCTGCTGGCCGACGATCATCCGGCCCAGCAGCGTGCCTGGTTCGACCTGAACAACGCCGTCTCCCGCGCGGATCTCGCGTTCTTCCAGTTGCTGGAGGCCGTCCGGACGGGCCGGCCGTCCTACGAGTCGGTGTACGGCAAGCCCTTCTACGATGACCTGACCGCGAACCCTCGGCTCGCCGAGTCGTTCGACGCGTTGATGGCCTGCGACCAGGACGTGGTCTACGAGGCCCCGGCCGCAGCGTACGACTGGAGCCGCGCCAGGCATGTGATGGACGTCGGCGGTGGCATCGGCGGGTTCCTCACCGCCATCGCTAAGGCCGCGCCACACGTTCGAGGGACGCTGCTGGAGCTTCCGCTCCCCGCAGAACGGGGACGCGCGCAGTTCAAGACGGCCGGGCTCGACGACCGGCTGGACGCGGTGGCCGGTGACTTCTTCCAGCCGCTGCCGGTCAAGGCGGATGTGATCACGCTGTCGTTCGTGCTGCTCAACTGGTCGGACGACGACGCACGGCGGATTCTGGCTCGCTGCGCCGAAGCCTTGACACCCGGTGGACGGGTCGTTGTGCTCGAGCGGGACGACCTGGCGCAGGACGCGTCCAACGAGCAGTTCACCTTGCTGGACCTGCGAATGCTCGTCTTCCTCGGCGGCCGGTTGCGCACCAGGGAGGAGTGGGCGACGTTCGCCGCTTCCGCCGGCTTCACCGTCGAGTCGGCCCTGAAGGTGGCCTCGCCTTCGGTTCCGTTCGACCTGTCCCTGCTGGTTCTCGTGCCCACCGGAGCAACGACATGACATTCCCTGCGTCGACCTCGGGATCGAAGTCAAGCCACGGGTTCCTCAACCGCACCTCAGAGGCGGAACAGTCATGACCGAACGCGTCATTTCCGCAGGCGATGTGAAGCTGTGGAGCCAGGGCTTCGGTGACCCGGCCGACCCCGCACTGTTGATGATCGCGGGCGGCAACCTGTCCGCGTACGGCTGGCCGGACGAGTTCGTTCAGCGGTTGGCCGCAGCTGGTCTGTTCGTGATCCGGTACGACCACCGGGACACCGGTCGGTCCACCTGCCGGGACTATCAGAAGTATCCCTACACCTACGACGACATGGCCGCCGACGCGACCGCGGTGCTCGACGGCTGGGATATCGCGGCCGCGCATGTCGTCGGTATGTCGATGGGCATGTCGCTGGCGCAGGTGATGGTGCTCAACCACCCCGACCGTGTCCGCAGCCTGACGTTGATGCTGGGCGGAGCACTGGACACCGACTTCGACGCCGCAATCGAGGCCGCGTTCCGTGGCGAGCCGCTCGTGAACGGCCTGCCTGTGCCGACGCCACGTTTCCTGGAGATGCTGGCCGCAGTGCAGCAACCAGCAAAGGACCGGGAGTCGATGCTGGCCAAGCAGGTCGGCAAGTGGCGCCTGCTCAATGGCGACGGGATTCCCTTCGACGAGCAGGAGTACCGGCGCTGGGAGGAGCGCGCTATGGACCACGCCGGGACGTGGGAGGAACCGGTCACGCACTACCAGGTCGGGCTGCCGCCGCTGAGTCGCGGCGCGGAACTGCGTGACGTCAAGGTGCCGACCCTGGTGATCCAGGCGCCGTACGACCCGGCCGCACCACCGCCGCACGGCAGGCATCTCGCGGACCTGATCCCGGGTGCCCGGCTCGCGGAGATTCCCGGCATGGGCCACGCGCTGCCCTCCTCTGTGCATGGGCCACTTGCTGAACTGATCATCGCGCACACACTCACCGCCTGAGGGGGAGGGAAACCAATGTCCACGAGGACAGACGCCGCCGCGACGACCGACACCGTGTACACGCTGACCGCAGGCGCGCCCGGGAACGGGGCGAAAACCGTCTCCAACAGTGATTTTGGCCGCCACCTGCTGACCGTTCGGGGTTTCCAGTTCGTCTTCGGCGCGCAGGGCGACCCATACGCGATGCTTCTGCGAGCGGGCACCGACGACCCCGCGGTGCTGGGCGCCCAGGTGCGCGACCGTGGCCCGCTGTACAGAAGCGAAGCCGGCGCGTGGGTGACTGGGCATCACGCGCTCGCAGGGGAGATCCTCCGCGACCCGCGACTCTCGTTGCGCCACAACGGCGACGAGTCCTCGCAGCAGCACATGTTCCAGGACATCTGGGACAACCCGAAGATATGCCATATCGTCCCGCTCGACGGCGCCTTTCTCAACCTGCCGCGTGCGGACTATGAGCGGCTCGGCACCCTGTTCCAGCCGGTGCTGGGCGACCTGGCCGTAGAGGGGACTGTCCACCGGGTCATCTCCGGTCTGCCCGACGAGTTCGACCTGGTGGCGGACTTCGCCCGGCCAGTCGCGGTGGCGGTGGCCGCCGATCTCCTCGGCCTCGCGGAGGCCACCCGCGACCGGTTTGCCGGTGTGGTTGCCGGTCTTGGGGTTGCGCTGGACGCGGGGTTGTGCCCGCCGCAGTACAAAACGGCTCGTGCGTTGCTGACCGGAGTGGCCGAGGTCCGCGAACTGCTTGGTACACCAGGGCTCTTCGGCGACCGCCGGCCGGCCGCCGGCCCGGATGACGTTCTCGCGGCCGCCGTGCTGATCGCGGTCGCCGGGGTCGAGGTGGCGGTGACCTTGACGTGCAACGCGGTGGCGGCACTGCTGGCGCATCCGGACCAGTGGCAGGCGTTGCGTGGGGAAGCGGGGCTCGCCGGCGGCGCGATCGAGGAGACTCTCCGGTTCGACCCGCCGATCCAGTTGGAGAACCGGATCGCCACGACGGACGTCGAGATTGCCGGGCACCAGATCCCCGCGGACACCCAACTGGTCGTGGCCGTCGGTGCGGCGAACCGGGATCCCTCGGCCTTCCCGGACCCGGATCGTTTCGACATCACGCGGAAGTCCGACGCAGACCAACTCGCCCTGTCCGGTGGTCTCTATGACACGTTCGTGGCACCGATGGCCGTGGCGCAGGCCCGGGTCGCGGTGGAGGCGCTGGCGTCCCGCCTGCCGGCCCTGCGGCAACGCGAACGAATGCTGCGCCGGATGCGTTCCCCGGTCACGCGTGGGGTCCTGCGGTTCCCGGTCGCGAACCGGTAGAGGGGGAAGGCAATGCGAGTCCTGGTCACATGCTTCGCGATGGACGCACATTTCAATGGTGTGGTGCCACTTGCCTGGGCACTGCGGACTGCCGGGCACGACGTGCGGGTGGCGAGTCAGCCGGCCTTGACCAACAGCATCACCTCGGCTGGCCTGACCGCGGTACCGGTCGGTACGAACCCCATGATGCGCGAGGTCCTGCAGAACGTGGGCCCCGCCATGTACGCACTCCATTCCAACCCCGACTTCCTCGAACACCGACCGGAGCTGCTGAACCTCGACTTCCACATCGCGTCCAACTCGATGCTGAACGCGACCTACTACATGCAGATCAACAACGAGTCCATGGTGGACGACCTGGTGGAATACGCCAGGCACTGGAAGCCGGACCTGGTCATCTGGGAGCTGTTCACCTTCGCCGGCGCGGTCGCGGCCAGGGTGACCGGTGCCGCACACGCCCGTATCCTGTCCTTTCCGGACATTTTTTACGGCGTGCGCAAGGTGTTCCTGGAACATCTGACGAAGTCACCAGATCGCCACGACGACTCGCTCGCGGAATGGCTGACGCTCGTGCTGGAGCAGCACGGCTGCGAGTTCGACGAGGAGGTCGTGACCGGCCAGTGGACCATCGACCAGATGCCCGCCGGCGTGCGGCTGCCCCTCGGCCTGCCCACGGTCGAGATGCGTTATCTGCCCTACAACGGTCCGACACCAGCAGTGGTCCCCGAATGGCTGTGGCAGGCACCTGACCGACCCAGGGTGTGCTTCACCCTGGGAGAGACGATTCGCCAGACGGAGTTCCCCAACGCGGTGAAGGTGGCTGACCTGTTCGACGCAATCGAGGACCTCGACATCGAGGTGGTGGCCCTGCTCGGCGAGAAGGAACTCGACGGCGTCCGGAAGATCCCGGACAACACCAGGGTCGTGGACCGGGTCCCCCTGGCCGCGCTCATGCCGAGCTGCTCGGCGATCGTCCACCACGGCGGCGCGGGAACGTGGGCGACAGCGGCGGCCTACGGCGTCCCCCAGGTCGCGATGGGTTGGATGTGGGACGCCATCTACCGCGCCCAGCGGCTCGAGGAACTGGGCGCGGGACTGCACATCCCGTCGTTCCAGCTGACGGTGGCAGGCTTGCGGGAGAAACTCGTGCGCGTCCTGACCGAGCCGTCGTTCGCCACGGGAGCGGCCAACCTGCGAGATGCGATGGCGAGTACCCCAAGCCCGGTTGAGACCGTCGAGAAGCTGGAACACCTGACGGCCCAGCACCGCGGCGTGACGCGGTGCTAGGCCAAGTCATCGGGGGAACCCGTCTGTCCGGACTCGAGACCGCCAGGCGGGCGATGCACGACGAGTGCGGGGCGCCGGACCACGTGCAGTTGGCGAGCCGGTGGGCGGAGGCTGCCGGGGCACACGAGCACGGGACCTGGCCGACGGCCGACCGAGAGAACCCATGCATGGAGTGGTGATCGTGAGATGACTTCAATGGCGAACACAGGGGCGAGGTTCGAAAAGCACGATCTGCTCGATCTCGACGACGAGTTGGGCGACGAGGCACGGAACACGCGTGACACCGTGCGCGCCTATGCCACGACCGAACTGGGACCGCGGATCGCCGACTGGTACGAACGCGGGACGCTGCCCCGCGACGTGGCGAAGGGGCTCGGCGCGCTCGGCCTGTTCGGCATGCAACTGAACGGGTACGGGTGCCCCGGGCTCTCGGCAGGCGCCTACGGCGTCGCCTGCCGCGAGCTCGAGGCGGTGGACTCGGGGCTGCGCAGCTTCGTGTCGGTCCAGGGCTGCCTCGCCATGTTCGCGATCCACCGCTACGGTAGCGAAGAGCAGCGGCAGGCATGGCTGCCGGCGATGGCCACGGGCGAGGTGCTCGGGTGTTTCGGCCTCACCGAGCCGGAAGCCGGCTCCGACCCGGGGTCGATGCGCACGTCCGCCCGCCGCGACGGCGTCGACTGGGTGCTGTCCGGCACCAAGACGTGGATCAACAACGGTGCCATCGCCGACGTCGCGGTGATCTGGGCGCGTGCGGAGGAGGGCATCCTCGGGTTCCTGGTGCCCACCGACGCGCCGGGGTTCACCGCACGCGAGATCACCGGCAAGCTGTCGTTGCGTGCCTCGAACACGGCTACCATCGTGCTCGACGACGTCCGGGTGCCGTCCTCCGCGCTGCTTCCCGGAGCACGCGGACTGAAAAGTGTGCTGTCGTGCCTGAACGAGGCCCGCTTCGGCATCGTGTGGGGCGTGGTCGGCGCCGCCCGCTCCTGCTACGCCAGCGCGCTCGACTACGTGGGCGGTCGCGAGCAGTTCGGCCGGCCGCTGGCCTCCTACCAGCTCTCCCAGCGCAAGCTCGCGGATATGGCGGTCGCGGTCACCCACGCCGGGATGACGGCGCTGCGGCTGACCAGCCTCAAGCAGGCGGGACGACTGACGCCTGTGCAGATCAGCCTCGGCAAGCTCGCCAACGCGCGGTCGGCGATCGAGGTCGCCCGCATCGCACGCGGCATGCTTGGCGCCAACGGGATCACTCTCGACTACCCGGTGATGCGGCACATGGCCAACCTGGAGGCTGTTACCACCGTCGAGGGCACCGAGGAGGTTCACACGCTCAGCATCGGCCACGCGGTCACCGGCTTGCCCGCGTTCCGCTGAAAAGGCGCGCTTGGGACATCCAGTGACCCAAGCGCGCCTCTCAGGGCATGCTGGCTTTCAAGCACGTCAACCCGTATCTGGGACCTGTTGAAGAAGGTTTTGACCAACGTCATCTACAAGGACAGCGCCCGGTAGGGGGCTGAACGGACTCTCGCCGTACCGATGCCCTCATCGATGCGGCGAAGCCGTGTTTTAGCGGTCCTTGCGCTTGCGGTAGGCCAGCATGGTCAGTGGAGCGAAGATCGCGATCAGCGCCGCGGAGAGCCCGAATGCCCAGGCGAGCTGCTCAGCGGTGACGGTGCCGTGCATCAGGCCGCGGGCGGCGGTGGCCGCGTGGCTCATCGGGTTGGCATTCGCGACCGCCTGCATCCAGCCCGGCATCGACTCGGTCGGCACGAAGATGTTGCTGGCGAAGACCAAGGGGTACACCACGATCATGCTGGTCGAGGCGACCGTTTCCGGCGCCTTGGCAACCACGCCGATGGTAGTGAAGATCCAGCTTACGCCGAAGGCGAAGACGATCAGCATCCCCACCGCCGCAATCGAGCCGAGCACGCTCTCCGGCCGGAAGCCCAGCAGGACGCCGCACGTGATCGTCAGGGTCAGCGCGACGAGGTAGCGCCCCATGTCCGCCAGCAGGCTGCCGACGATGGTGGCCGGCTGCCAGAACGGCAGGGTGCGGAACCGGTCGAAGATTCCCTTGGTGATGTCGGTGTTCAGGGCGGTCCCCGTGTACACCGACATCATCACCACGGTCTGGACCAGGATGCCCGGCAGGAAGAACTGCAGGTAGTCCCTGGTCGAGCCGCCGATCGCGCCGCCGAACAGGTTGGTGAACACCAGCAGGAAGATGAACGGGAACAGGATCATGTCGACCAGCTGCGCCGGATGGTGCCGGAAGGTGGCGGCAGCCCGCCACAGGAAGGTGAGAGAGGCGGACAGCGGGCCGGGACGCGACGGCCTGCGCTGGACCGCCAGTGCCCCACGCAGAACATTCTCGGCGATGGGCCGGGGCTCGGTGATGGTTTCGTCCGTGGCGGCGCTCATGCTAGGTACCCTTTCTTTCTGCCGTCCTCGGACGGGCTGAACGTGCTGGCTGCGCTGTGCTTGGCGGGAGCACTCATCCGACGTGCTCCTTCTCCTTGCCGTCCTCGGACGAGGTTGGGTCAGCGGCCGGGCTGTGGTCGGCGTCGACCTTGTGGCCGGTGAGGGCCAGGAAAACCTCGTCGAGGCTCGGCTGGCCGAGTGAGTACTCGGTGATCCGGATGCCGGCCCTCGACAGACCGATCAGCGCATGTGCGACCTGCTCCGGGTCGTTCGCCCGGACCGAAAGAACCACCGGGTCGCGGTCGAACTCGACCGGCGCGTCGAACGCCTTGCCGAGCAGTTCGCCGGCGCGGGTCCGTTCTTCGGCGTCGAACAACCGCACGTGCACCGCGCCGTTGCCGACCGAGGCCTTCAGCTCGCTCGGGCTGCCCTCAGCGATGATCTTGCCGTGGTCGATGACCGCGATCCGGTCGGCTAGCGAGTCGGCCTCATCCAGCTGCTGCGTGGTCAGCAGGACCGTGGTGCCGACCGTCACCAGCGCCCGGACGGCCTCCCAGACCTGGTTGCGTGCGTGGGGATCGAGCCCTGCGCTCGGTTCGTCGAGGAACAGCAGCTTGGGTGAGACGATGATGCTCGCCGCGATGTCCAGCCGGCGCCGCATGCCGCCTGAATATGTCTTCACCAGCCGGTCGGCGGCGTACTCGATCCCGAATGCCTCGAGTAGCTCGGCTGCCCGCTTGCGGGACCCCGACCATGAGTGGCCGAGTAGGCGGGCCACCATCACGAGGTTCTCGGCGCCGGTAAGTGCGTCGTCGACCGAGGCGAACTGGCCGGTCAGGCTGATCAGCTTACGAACTTCCTCGGCCTCCTTCATCACGTCGCGCCCGAACACCCGTGCCCTACCGCCGTCCGGCTTGAGCAGGGTGGCGAGGGTGCGGATCGTGGTGGTCTTGCCGGCGCCGTTGGGGCCGAGGAAGCCGTAGACCATGCCGGGCGGCACGGCCAGGTTCACCCCGTCCACCGCGCGGACCTTGCCGAAGAGCTTGGTCAGCTCTTCGGTCTCTATTGCCAAAGCTGACTGCGATTCCACGTTCACTCCTCATAAAGGTGGTCGTCAACTCGAATATCCGGGCAGCTGCCAGCGTGGCGGCTACCAGCGGGTCTCCCTGGCCCGGGATCCGAATATTCGGCAAGGGCTCAAAGTGCCTACACCGTACACCGGAACCTTAGCGGCTCGCACATAGAAATTTATGTGGGGATGGGCTTGACAACGCCGGAAAAATACTATCAGGACCTCGGTATACATGCAGGTCAGAGGCATCCTGTGCGTATGCCGGTAGACCCGGTCGAATGGTCTGCGTACGAGGTCGGAACTGGGATCGCTGCATCGAATGTCAGCGACAGCGACATTCGCCTTGCCCGGTCGAATTCGATTGTAGGACCGTTTGCCGGCGTCCCGAAGAGGTCCTTGCCGAGCTTGTTGGCCTCGCGCCTTCTTGAAGGGTGACTGGAGGCGGCGCGCCGAGAACGTGAATGTGCCCTCTGGTCTGGGAAGGTAGGACTTGTCGAGGGTCCTGTTCCATCCCGTCACGGAGGGCACTTTTCAGGGTGAAGGCCACCGGGTCACGTCCGAAGATCGATACCACTGCTGATGGTTGGGGCGTCGCCGGGCTGCTGTGGACCCCGACCAACGCGTCGGGACATCATCATGCTCGCCACCCGAAACCATCACCCGGACGATCAAAGACACGCCGTCCCGTGATCGACTGCTGACGAAAAAACAAGATCAGCGGAAGTCGTCCGCGTGGTCGACCGCCCACTCGGCGAACGTGCGGCCCGGCCTGCCGGTGACGTCGAGGACGGTCGTGGTGGCCACCGGTGGCTCCAGCTCCCACTCGACGAAGTAGCCGAGGATGTGGTCAGCGATAATCTCCGGCCAGCCTTCCCGGATCATGTTCGCTCGGGCCTCGGCCGGGCTGAGCTCCTCGATGACAATCCGCTTGCCAATCGCCTCGCCGATGGCCTGGATCTGTTCGCGCTGCGTGATCTGCACCGGGCCCGTCAGCTCGTAGATCCGGCCGGCGTGGCCGTCCTCGATCAGCGAGGTGACCACCACGCTGGCGATGTCCGCCTCGTGGATGGGGACGGTGGGCACGTCGAGGTAGGCACTGCGCGCAACGCCTTCCGCACGAATGGTCGGCGCCCACACGTCGATCTTTGTCGTGGCGAACTCACCGGGCCGCACATGGGTCCACTCCAGACCGGATGCCTCGATCGCCTGCTCCACCGAAAAGTACGGCCGGCCGGAGGACGACAGCGACACGACCCGCCGCACCCCTGCCTGCTTGGCGAGGTCGATCACCTCATCGGGAGCGTCCAGCACGCGGTCACCGTTGATCGAGATCAGGTACATCTTCTCGACGCCGTCGAACAGGGCGGGCAACGTCTCCAGCCGGCCGAGATCACCCGCAATCACCTCGACGCCGGCAGGCAGTCCCGCGGTGGCGGGGTTACGGCTGGAAGCCCGCACGTGTTCGTTCGCCGCCATCAGCTGGTCGATTACCTTGCGGCCGACGCTCCCGGTCGCACCGGTCACCAAGATCGTCATTTTTCCTCCTGATTGCTTGCCACTGGTCGAACACCGTCGGCACCCCACCCTTCTCCGCCCGGATCGAATCCCGCTCGCAACAGCCGCACCTACCGGTTCTCAAATGGTTTCCGAGTCAACCCGGCAAACATCGGCCGTACGACCTCGGAGGGGAGAACGGTGGAGAAGCTGCTGAGGTTCGCGGACGGGGTCGAGGAGGACACGAGGGCTGCGGTCAGCGCCGCGGACGCCCTGTCCGTGCTGACCGAGGTGGTGTCGCGAGCTGCGCTGTTCGACGGTCCGGACTCCCCGGTCACCGTCCAGTTCGACCTCGGAATGGCGGACGAGCGGCTCGGCTACCTGGTCACCCTCGGCCCCGGCATTCCCACAGTGGAACCAGGGTGGTTACCGGACCCTCCCGCCACGGTACGTCAGGAACTCAGCGAGCTCGTCAGGGCCGTGTTCGGACCGGACGGCGGTGAACACGCCACCCGTGAGGTCGAGCTGATGGAAGGCCCAGCGCCGCAGACCATCGACCCGGGTGCCGTGCTGGCGGAGCGGCGGGCAGCGGCCGTGGCCCTGCACCAAATGCTCAAGGCGTGCTCGCCGGAACGGCTAGACCTGGACACGTTGGCCCTGCGCTTTGGGTCGGACAAGTGGGCCGATCACTGGTACACCCCGCACTACGGCCGGCATTTCGAGCAGTACCGAAACCGCAGGGTACGGCTGCTTGAAATCGGTGTCGGCGGGTACGACGCCCCGGACCAGGGCGGCGAGTCGCTGCGGATGTGGAAGTACTACTTCCGCCGTGGCCTGATCCACGGCCTCGACCTCTTCGACAAGTCGAGCCTTGACGAGCCGCGATTACGGACGATCAAGGGATCCCAGGCGGACGCGGGGTTCCTCACCGAGCTCGCCGGCCGGATCGGCCCACTCGACATCGTCATCGACGACGGCAGCCACCTCAGCGCCGACGTGATCCTCTCCTTTCAGACCCTGTTCCCGCTGTTGCGTCCCGGGGGCCTGTACGTGATCGAAGACCTGCAGACCTCGTACTGGCCGGGCTGGAACGGCGGCACCACCGACCTCGACGATCCCGGCACGTCGCTGGGATTCCTCAAGACGCTGGTGGACTCGCTGCATCACCAGGAGTACACCGGCGGCACCTCATCCGCAAAGGACAGGATGATCGGCGGCCTGCACTTCTACCACAACATCGCCTTCGTCGAGAAGAGCGTGAACGCCGAGCAGGCCTCTGCAGCCTGGATTCCCCGTGACATCCATCCGATGACATGGATGTACCCGCCGGCCACTTCCGAGGAGGGCATGAAGTGACGATCCTGGTGACCGGGGCGACCGGAACGGTTGGCCGGCACGTCGTCGACCAGTTGCTGGCCAGAGGCGCGAATGTCCGGGCGCTGTCCCGGAATCCCGCAGCCAGTCTTCCGGCCGACGTCGAGGTGGTCAACGGTGATCTGCTGAGGCCGGACTCGCTGCGGCCCGCACTGACCGGCGTGGACCGGATGTATCTGTTCCCGGTGCCCGACACTGCCAAGGAGTGCGTCGACATCGCGGTGCGTGCCGGGGTACGGAGGATCGTCGTGCTGTCTTCCGACGCGGTCAACACGCGGTACGAGATCGCCGGAGACAGCATCGACGACCACCTGGCGGTGGAGAACGCCGTGGCGGAGAGCGACGTCGAATGGACGTTCCTGCGACCCGTCGCGTTCGCGAGTAACACGTTGTTCTGGGCGCATTCCATCACGACCGAGGGGGTGGTCAGGGCCGCGTATCCGAATGCGGCGCAGGCCCTTGTCCACGAAGCGGACATCGCCGCCGTCGCCGTCACCGCCCTGCTGGAGGACGGGCACGCCGGCGGCCGGTACACCATCACCGGGCCGGAGGCGATCACCCAGGTCGAGCAGGTACGCACCATCGCGGACCAGATCGGTCGCGACATCCGGTTCGAGGAGATGACGCCGGAGGAAAAGCACGCAGAGATGATCCAATACCTGCCGGAGGACTCGGTGCGGATGATCCTCGGCTACTTCGCCATCGCCGTCACCAACCCCGATCCCGTCACCACGGCGGTCCAACAGGTCACCGGCGTACCCGCGCGCACCTTCGCCGAGTGGGTGGCCGACCACGCATCGTACTTCCGGTAGGAGGATTTCCTATGTACGGAGCCGAGCTCGCCGAGGTGTTCGAACTCATCCACCGTGGCCGAGGCAAGAATTACCTCGCGGAGGCGGAGGAGGTGGCGAGGCAGGTAAGGGCTCGCAAACCGGCCGCCTCGTCGCTACTGGACATCGCCTGTGGCACCGGGTCACATCTGCGGGCGTTCGCCACCCTCTTCGACCATGTCGAGGGATTGGAGATCTCCGAGCCGTTCTTGCGAATCGCCAAGGCCGCCGTGCCGCAGGCGGTGCTGCACCTCGGCGACATGCGTGAGTTCGCGCTCGGCAGGACTTTCGATGCGATCAGCTGCATGTTCGGATCGATCGGCTACCTGGCCGACACCGGGGAGCTGAGCACCACGCTGACCCAGTTCGCCAAGCACCTGGCCCCTGGCGGCGTCGTCGCCGTCGATCCATGGTGGTTCTTGGAGAACTACGTCGACGGCTACGTCTCCGGCACGGTGATCGAGGTGGACGGCACGACGATCTCCCGGGTGTCGCACTCGAAGTTGGAAGGCAGCGCGTCCCGGATGAACGTGCACTACGTCGTGGCGGACGCGGCGGCAGGTGCCCGGCACTTCGTCGAGAACCACCGGATCACCCTGTTCACCCGCCAGCAGTACGAGACCGCCTTCGCCGCCGCTGGTTTCACTGTCGACTACATCGAGGGACTTCACGCGGGCCGCGGACTGTTCGTCGGCGTACTGACTAGCCAGGAGGAGACATGACGGACACGGCGGAGGTTCTCGTCGTCGGTGCGGGACTCGGTGGGCTGTCGGCGGCGATGTTCCTCGCGAAGCGAGGGGTTCGCACCCTGATCGTAGAGAAGCACCCGGGCACCTCGATCTATCCGAAGGCGGCCGGACAGAACCCGCGCACCATGGAGCTGCTGCGAATCGGCGGTGTGCTCGACCAGGTCAAGCAGGCCAATGACCTTCGCGGCCAGCACGGCGACTTCACTATCAGGGTCGCAGAAAGCGTCGGCGGCAAGGTGTTGCACACCTTTGCCGAGAGCGTCGACGACATGATTGCCGCGACCGCGCCGTGTACACCGCAGGGCTGGGGTTTTCTCGCACAGGACCAGCTGGAGCCGATTCTGCTGGCCCAGGCGGAGAAGTACGGCGCTGTCGCCCGGTACCGCACGGAGCTGGTGTCGTTCGAGCAGGGCCCGTCGGGTGTCAACGCTGTGGTGCGTGACGTGACGACCGGCAAGGAGTCCGTCGTGCACGCGGATTACCTGGTTGCCGCGGACGGTCCGGACAGCCCCGTTCGTGAGCGACTCGGCATCTCCCGGTATGGGCAGGGGGTGTTGTCGCACTTCGTCGGGGTCATTTTCGAGGCCGATCTGTCCGCCGTGCTGCCGCCGGGCTCGGTCGGGTGGTACTACCTGCAGAACCCGGCGTTCACCGGGACCTTCGGTCCGACTGACAAACCGAACCGGCACACGTTTTTTGTCGAGTACTCGCCCGACCGGAGCGAGTCGCCCGAGGACTTCCCGCCGGCCCGCTGTGTCGAGCTGATCCGGCTCGCGGTCAACATGCCGGACCTTGAGCCGAAGCTGCTGAACATCCAGCAGTGGGAGATGGCCGCCTACATCGCTGACCGCTGGCGGGACGGCCGCGTCTTCCTCGTCGGGGACTCCGCGAAGGTCACGCCTCCGACCGGCGGGCTCGGCGGCAACACCGCGATCGGCGACGGCTACGACATCGCCTGGAAGCTGGCCGCGGTGGTGAAGGGCACGGCGGACCCCGGGTTGTTGGACAGCTACGAACCGGAACGCAAGTTGGTGGCGCACCTGGTGGTTGACGAGTCGATGTCTGTTTACGCGAACCGGATGGCGCCGCACCTGATCGACAAGACTCCAGCCGGCGTCGGTTACTCCGAGGTGCTTCTCGGGTTCCGGTACCGGTCGGGAGCCGTCCTGATCGACGACACGGATCCAGCCACCGTCGAGGATCCGTTGCGCCCCAGTGGGCGTCCGGGATTCCGGGCGCCCCACGTCTGGATCACCCGCGCTGGATCCCGAATGTCCACAGTAGACATGTTCGGTGAGTGGATGTTGATCGCCGCGGACGAGAGATGGCGGGGGGCGGACGCCCGGGTCGACACCGTCGTGGTCGGCACCGACTTCGAGGAAACCGACCCTGACAGGCATCTCGTTACCCGCTACGGGATCGGTGAGTCCGGGGCCAGCCTCATCCGGCCTGACGGGATCGTCGCCTGGCGGACCGCGTCCCTGGTTCCCGAGGCCTTGCCTGCCGTGCTGGACAAGCTCCAGGTGCGCCAACTCCCGGAGAGCGCGGGGCCGAATCACTGACTCGTACGTTTCCACTGATTCCAAAGACGACGACACGCACTAGTAGGAAGAGATGAGCCCATGATTGACACTTCGCTGCCCATCGTCCCGCAGGACAGCACCGACCCAAGGGAGGTCTTCGCCACCACTCTGGTGCGTGCGGCGAAGCTGCCCCCACGCCTCGAGGCCGTCATGACGGAAATCGAGACAATTGCGGAGAGTGAGGGCATCCCGATCATCGGCCGGCTGGAGGGCACGATCGTCCAGATGCTCGCCACGCTGTGCGGCGAGCGGGCTATGAGGGTGCTCGAGTTGGGCACGGCGATCGGCTACTCGGCACTGTGGCTCGCGCACGCACTGCCTGAAGGCGGCAAGGTCACCAGCATTGAGCTGGACCCGGAGCGTGCGGCACGCGCGGCGGAATTCATCGACCGCGCCGGGTTCGCCGACCGGGTCGAGATCATCGTCGGCGACCTGTTCGAGCTGCTGCCGAGCCTCGGCGTCTACGACCTGATCTTCCAGGACGTCATGAAGCACCGGTACTTTGGCAATGACCCCAAGCTCGCGACCGAGCTGCTGCGGCTCACCAAGTCGCACCTCGAGGTGAACGGCATTCTCATGATCGACAACGCCTTCTGCGGTGGCGGTGTCGTCGCGGGCGACGTCGACGAGCCCTCCAACGAGCTGGCAGGCGTGCGGCGCATGAACGACGTACTGGCCCACGACCCCGACTTCGCCGGTGTGATCGTGCCGGTCCGGGACGGCCTCTGGGTCGCGCAGCGCAAGTCCTGACCATTGGATCGGTGTCCCTACGGCTCGGTGCGGCCGCCAGGATCGCGCTCGCCACTCGTAACGATCTCTCTTTCGGGCAAGGGGTGCGACTGTCAAGGTGGGGATGCCCGCACCACCGCTGCCCGTTACATGGCCTGGCGGCGGCCTCACGAGATTGAAACGGCGGCTCGAGCCCAGAGCTTGGGGGATGGGTAATCGGTGGGCCAGCCTGGCGATCACGATGCTCGGGAGAGAGAGGGTGTGGTCGGTGCGGAGGTCGTGATTGTCGTCGGGGAACACGCCGGTGCTGCCGCCCTGGCCGAACGCGGCCCGCGGCGCGCGACCGAGATCGGGTTGACCGCGTGGGCACCGCTCGGGAACCCGTGCTGGCCGCGACCGCCGGGCGACATCTACACCGCGCTGTCCCACTTACCGTCGCGAAAGGCCCGGACCATGACCCGCACCGCCGTCAGCTCCGAAGAGCTCGACTCGTCAGACCCCGCCGACCCCCGGCTGCACGCCAAGCGGGACTCGGCACCGTTGTGGCCCCACCTGCGTGCGCGGCCCGCACTGCATCGGCGACCGGAGCGTACAGACCAGCCCGGGTCCTGGCTGATCACACGCAATGCCGAGGCGATGGTTGTCTACCGCGACAAGGACCGCTTCACCAACTGCCAGGTCGGCGGCGCGCCGCTCACCGACCGCGACGTACCGGCCAACTGCTGCGGCCTGATCATCGGCGGCGACGAGACGGGCAGGCACGCGATCGCCAGTGGCCTTCCCACGTTGATCGAGCACCCCGTGCCTGGGCGGGCGCTCAAGGCGGGCGAGGCTGATCCGCCGACCGCGGCCGACGAGGCGCTGCGCTGGACCGACCCGTCGCCGCACGGAAGCCGGATAGCGACCGAGGACGTCGAGGTGGACGGCAACCGCGATCCGGCCGTCTCAGCCGACTCGGACCGGTTCACCGTGGACCGCCACCCCAACAAGTACGGGATGAGCACGCTCCCGGTCGCGCTCGATCCAGAGACGAGGTGACCTGCCGTGCCGAAGAGCGAACGACCCGGCAGCGTGGACCTGCCACTGTCCGGCGTCACGGTCGTTGCGCTGGAACAGGCGGTGGCCGCGCCGCTCGCAACGCGCCATCTCGCCGACCTCGGTGCCCGCGTGCTCAAGGTGGAGCGGCCGGACGGCGGTGACTTCGCGCGTGGCTACGACACCAGCGTCAACGGAATGGCGAGTCACTTCGTCTGGCTCAACCGGGGCAAGGAGTCGGTGGCGCTGGACCTGAAGTCACCCGGCGGCCGCCAGGTCGTCGCAGATCTCGTCGCCACGGCCGACGTGTTCCTGCAGAACCTCGCGCCGGGTTCGGCCAGCCGGCTCGGCCTCGGCGCCGCCGACCTGCGGGCCAGGCACTCCCGACTGGTGACGGTCGACATGTCCGGGTACGGCGTCAGCGGCCCCTACCGGGACCGGCGCGCCTACGACATGCTCATCCAGTGCGAGGCCGGGCTGGTCTCCGCCACCGGCGCCGAGAACAGCAGGACGAAGGCGGGGCTGCCGGCCTCCGACATCGCGGCGGGCATGTACGCACTCACCGCGACCCTGGCCGCGCTGGTGGGCCGGGCGGTGAGTGGGCAGGGCGCCGGCATCGAGATCTCGATGCTTGAGGCGACCGTCGAGTGGATGGGCTACCAGCTCTACCACACCCAGGGGACCGGGCAGTCCCCGCCCAGGATGGGCCTTGCCCATCCCAGCGTGGTGCCCTACGGCGCGTTTCCCGCTCAGGACGGTGTCGACGTCGTGATCGGGGTTCAGAACGACCGGGAGTGGGCGCGGTTCGCCGAGGACTTTCTCGGCAGGCCCGACCTGGCAACCGATCCGGAGTGGGCGACGAACGTCGCGCGTGTGCACCACCGCGAGACGGTGGACGCCCTGGTCGCCGCGCACACCGTGCGGCTGCCCGCCGACCGGCTCGTCGCGTGCCTTGACGCCGTCGGAGTCGCGACCGGTCGGGTCAACGACATCGGGGACGTGCTGGCGCATCCGCAGCTGGCCGCGCGGGACCGCTGGCGGCAGGTGGACACGCCCTCAGGGGCCGTGCGCGGGTTGCTCCCGCCGTTCACGGTCGCGGGAGTTGAGCTGCCTATGGGCCCGGTGCCCGAGCTGGGGGAGCACACGGAAGCTGTGTTGCGTGAGCTGGGCTACTCCACGGCGCGGATCGAGGCGTTGCGGCGCGAGGGCGCCGCCTCCGTGCCGATCGAGAGTTCGCGCTCCTGACCGTCCGGCGGTCGCTACGAGTTCGGTTCGGTGTGCAGCTTCTCGTGCGGCGGCTGTACCGGCGGCAGCGTCCACGTGATGGACCGGGGCTCGCTCGGTGTGCTGCCGATGCCCGTCTTCCCGGGGCCGCCGGCACCGTCTCGCTGCCTCGTGATCGGGCATTTCATCGAGTAGGGCTGATGGGGAAGCCCCGGCGGTTGGCTACCACCGGGGCTTCGGATCGCCGGAGACTTATACGGCGAAGGTGGCGGCAGGGCCGCCCACCTTGGTCCAGCCGCTGCCTCCAGGGACCTTGCGCCAGATGCCGCTCTTGTTCAGGCCGTACAGGGTGCCGTCGTTGGCGACGGAGAACAGATCGCCAGGGCCTCCCGCGTATTCCCAGTGGAGTTCGGCGTCGAAGAAGCGGTAGACGTCACCGTTGTGCGGACTCGTGGCGACCATGTACCCACCGGTGTACATCTTCTTGGCGGGGCCGCCCACCTTGATCCAGTCGAGGTTGCCGCGCCACGCGTAGATCCCGCTCTTGTTCTGTCCGTAGACGTAACCGACGTTGGTGATGACGAAGTCGTCGCCGGGGCCACCGATCCTGTTCCAGGGTAGGAAGGGCAGGCCCGTGTAGATGTAGGGTTCATTGGTCGTGAGGCTCGTTGCGATGAGCAGGCCGACGCCGCCGGACCTGATCGAGGACGCCGGGCCACCGATCTTGCGCCAGTCGTCGCCGCCCCACCACTCGAAGATGCCGGTGCTGTCGAGCCCCTGGATGATTCCGACGTCGTCCACGGCGTACTGATCGTAGGGGCCCCCGATCTCGAGCCACGTGGCCGTCGCGTGGTCGTACCAGGAGAGTTTGCCGGTCGTCGGGCTCGTCGCGTAGACGTAACCGCCGCCGGCGTGGATTTCGGCCGCTGGGCCGCCGATCTGCGACCAGCTCTGACCGTCGAACATCCAGATCGCGTCACGTTTGGGCGTCAACGCGTACAGGGTGTTCTCGCTGACAGCCACTGAGGCGCGCATCGCGCGGGCGTCAGCGGAGCGCTTTTCGACGATCTCGTACAGTGAGAGCGGCGTCTTGTTGTCTTGTTCAGCGGCGGCGACTGCCGGCGCCGGCACAACCAGCGCGGCCCCGAGCGCTACGGCTGTGGCAACGAGCATTCGTCTTAGCATGTTTCCCTCCAGCGATTTCGCCCGGGATGGGCCCGATGAGGTAGCACAGGTCATGGACCGGTCGACATGGCCCAGACCGGTCGCGAACCGTTCCTACTGACGGTCATGCGGATGCGGTACCAGTGGAGTAGAAGCGCGGGGGAGAGCGCCTCCGGGGACACCACATGCAGAGAGATCTGCCACCCGGGTCACAGCTACCTCCGTTAGCCGGTGAGTATCGGCTTTCCAGATGGTCGGCCGGCGTGCTCGGAAAGCAACCGGGGTCCGCTCCAGAGACGCTCTGACAGCGGCACTTCAACGGTTTCCGGACCGTGCCGGACACGATCACCGCAGACCACGGTCAAGGGCGACCAGATGTCCGGTTATCCCTCTAGCCCATTTCTAGAGCGACGGCCCATCGTGAGTTCAGCAATCGATGCGCACGATCTGGGAGCCAGCCATGGGAGAACGTCGTGTCGCCATCACCGGGATAGGTGTTGTCGCCCCCGGCGATGTCGGGACAAAGGCGATGTGGGAGCGCATCGTGTCCGGTGTGCCTGCGACCAGGCTGATCACGGCGTTCGACTCCACGCCGTTCCGCTCGAGGGTCGCGGCAGAGTGTGACTTCGACCCGCGTAAGGAAGGCCTCACCGAGGACGACATCGAGCGGCTGGACCGAGTGGGCCAGTTGGCTGTCGTCGCGACCAGGGAGGCACTGGCGGACAGCAACTTCGAGTGCGTGCCAGACAACGCGCACCGGGTCGGGGTAAGCATCGGCAACGCGGTGGGCTGTTCGCAGCGCCTAGAGCAGGAGTATCGCGCGGTCAGCGACGAAGGAAGGCAGTGGTTGGTCGACCACCGCCGCGCGTCACCCAACCTCTACGACTACTACGTCCCCAGCTCGCTGGCGGCCGAGGTCGCGTGGCTGGTCGGTGCGGAAGGGCCCAACTCGATCGTCTCGGCGGGGTGCACGTCCGGAGTCGACGCCGTCGGTTACGCCTGGCAGCTGATCCGGGAGGGCACGGTCGACGTCATGGTCACCGGCGGTGCGGAGGCGCCGATCACCCCCATCACAGTCGCCTGTTTCGACGCGATCAAGGCGACGTCGCCACGCAACGACGACGCGGGGAGTGCCTCGCGTCCATTCGACCGGACCCGCAACGGGTTCGTGCTCGGCGAAGGGGCTGCCGTCCTCGTGCTGGAGGAGCTCGAGCACGCGCGCGCACGTGGCGCACACGTCTACGGCGAGGTCAGCGGTTACGCCTGTCACGGGAACGCTCACCACATGACCGGCCTGCGCCCGGACGGGCGAGAGATGGCGGCCGCGATCACCTCGGCGCTGGACAGAGCCAAACTCGACCCGACCGCCGTCGACTACGTCAACGCGCACGGTACGGCCACCCGGCAGAACGACGTGCACGAAACCGCTGCCTTCAAACGCAGCCTCGGCGAGCACGCTTATGCCGTGCCGGTGAGCTCGATCAAGTCGGTGATCGGCCACTCGCTCGGCGCCGTCGGTGCGATCGAGGTGGCCGCGTGCGCGCTGGCGATCGAGCACGGCGTGGTGCCGCCGACCGCCAACCTGCACCATCCCGACCCCGAGCTGGACCTGGACTACGTGCCGTTGGTCAGCCGCGAACAGGACCTGGCCACCGTGCTGACGGTGGCCAGCGGGTTCGGCGGGTTCCAGAGCGCGATGGTGCTGACGGATGCGAGAGTTCGATGACCGCAGCGGTGGTCACCGGTTTGGGGGTCGTGGCACCCAACGGGCTCGGCACGGAAGCCTTCTGGTCGGCGACCCTGCGTGGCGAGGACGCGATCCGGCCGTTCAGGCGCTTCGACCCCGGCTCGTATCCCAGCAAGCTGGCTGGTGAGGTACTCGACTTCGACGTGAGCAAGCACATTCCGAGCAGGCTGATCCCGCAGACCGACCGGATGACTCAGTTCGCCCTCGCCGCCGCCGACTGGGCGATCGCCGACTCCGCCGTCGACACCACACGGTTGTCCCCGCTGGAGATGGGGGTGATCACGGCCAGCGCGGCAGGCGGCCTCGAACTCGGCCAGCGCGAGCTGCAGAACCTGTGGCGTGACGGGCCGGACCACGTGAGTGCCTACTTGTCCTTCGCGTGGTTCTACGCGGTCAACACCGGTCAGATCTCTATCCGGCACGACATGCGTGGTCCCACCGGGGTGTTCGTGGCGGAACAGGCGGGTGGCCTCGTCGCCATCGCCCACGCCAGGCGGGTGGTCCGCAGCGGGACCCCGCTGGTGCTCACCGGTGGCATGGACTCCACGCTGTGCCCGTACGGCCTGACCGCTCAGGTTGCCGGCGGCCAGCTGTCCACGCGGGAGGAGCCGGCCCGTGTGTACCTCCCGTTCGACAAGGACGCCAACGGACAGGTGCCGGGTGAGGGTGGAGCGATCCTCGTGGTCGAGGACGAGCGGCGGGCACGGGCGCGTGACGCGCGGATATACGGTGAGATAGCCGGCTACGGCTCAACCTTCGACCCTCGGCCGGGTTCTGGGCGGCCGCCCAACCTCCGGCGTGCGATCGAGGTCGCGCTCGATGACGCTGGGCTGGACACCGCCGACATCGCGGTGGTTTTCGCCGACGCGGCTGGCGTCGCCCCGCTCGACCGTGTCGAGGCGGAGGTGCTCGTCGAGATGTTCGGTCCACACGGCGTGCCGGTGACCGCGCCCAAGACCATGATCGGTCGCCTCTACTCCGGCGGTGCCCCACTCGACGTCGTGCTGGCGTTGCTGGCGCTGCGTGACGGAGTCATCCCGCCGACCACGAGAGTCACACCTTGCTACGACATCGACGTCGTCCTCGGGGAAAGACCGAGGCCGTTCGCCGGCTCGGCCGCACTAGTACTCGCCAGGGGGCACGGGGGGTTCAATAGCGCACTGGTCGTCAGCAACCGGAGAAGGGAAGACGGATGAGCGAGCTCACGTTGTCCGAAATGATCGAAATCATGCGTGAATGCGCTGGCGAGGAGGCGTCGGTCGACGTCGGCGACGACATCGGGGATGTGGACCTCCAACTCCTCGGGTACGACTCCCTGGCACTGATGGAGGCCGCCGCAATCGTGAAGCGCACGTACCGCGTCGAACTGTCCGACGACGCACTGTCCGAGGTGCGCACGCTCAACCAGTTCGTGGCCGCGGTTCAGCAAGTCGGCCGCAGCTGACGGTGGAACTCCCCTACATCGACAGCACGGGGACGTGGTTGCCGCCGAGGGTGCCCACCGGGCAGGTGGTCGCCGCCGGCAGGTTCGATGCAGCGCTGGCTCGGGTCACCGACGTGGTCTCGGTCGCGGTGGCCGGCGAGGAGTCCGCGCCGGAGATGGCCGTCCGCGCGGCTAGGACGGCGTTGGCCCGTGCCCGCTCAACGGCCGCCGACATCGACCTGGTATTGCACGCCAGCTTTTTCTACCAGGGCCACGATCTGTGGGCGCCAGCATCCTACGTGCAACGGGAGGCGGTGGGGAACAACTGCCCGGCCATGGAGGTCCGCCAAATGTCCAACGGCGGGATGGCCGCGATGGAGCTGGCTTCCGCCTACCTCGCCGTCGATCCTGGGCGCTCCTCGGCCCTGATCACCACGGGAGATAAGTTCTGCCAGCCCGGTTTCGACCGCTGGCACAGCGATCCCGGCACCGTGTACGCCGATGGCGGAACGGCGTTGGTGCTGTCCCGCCGTGGCGGGTTCGCGCGGCTACGCAGCCTGGTCACCCTGTCCGTGCCGGAGCTGGAAGGTATGAACCGCGGTGACGACCCCTTCGGGCGAACGCCGTTCGAGCACCGGCCACAGGTCGACTACGAGGTGTGCAAGCGTGCCTTTCTCGCCAGGACCAGCGTGTCCTACGCGGTCTCGTTGGTGAGTTCCGCTCAGGAACGCGTGATCAAGCAAGCCCTGGCCGCCGCAGATCTCGAACTCGGCGACATCGACCGGATCGTGTTGCCGCACGTGGGTCGCAGGCGGCTGAAGGTAGCGTTCTTCAGCAGTTTCGGCATCGACCCAGCGAGGACCACCTGGCCGTGGAGTCGTGCTGTCGGCCACCTCGGCGCGGGCGACCCTATCGCCGGCCTCGACCATCTGGTGACCAGCGGCGTGCTCGATACGGGCCACACGTGCATGCTGGTGAGCGTCGGTGCCGGGTACAGCTTCTCGTGCGCAGTGGTCGAGGTACTCGACCGCCCGGCGTGGGCCGGGTGAGGAAGGGAAGGAGGCCGATGGGCCGACCGATCGCGTTGTTGTTGCCAGGCCAGGGATCCCAGCACGCCGGCATGGCCACCGGCCTGTATCGGACTGACCCGGTGTTCACCGCGGCTATGGACGAGGTGTTCGCCGAGATGGGAGAGGAAGGCGCCCGCCTGCTGGCCGACTGGCTCGCGCCGCACCCACTCGTCGACCTCGACCACGTCACCCGCTCACAGCCCCTGTTGTTCGCTATCGACTACGCGTTGGGGCAGGTCGTACTCGACTGGGGTCTACGGCCGGAAGCGTTGTTGGGGCACAGCATCGGTGAAGTGGCCGGGGCCACGCTGGCCGGCGTGTTCAGCCTGAGTGACGCGGTCCGGCTCGTGCTCGACCGGATACACCGGCTGGCCGACGGCCCGCCGGGCGGCATGCTCGCTGTCGCTGCGCGGCGGGAGGACGTCACGGCCTTCCTCGACGGCGACGTCGTCATCGGTGCTGTCAACGCGCCGAGGCAGATCGTGCTCGCCGGCCCGGACCCGGCACTCGCGTTGGTGGAGAAGTCCCTGGTGGCGCAGAACTTCACGTGTCGACGGGTTCCTTCGCTCAGTCCGTTCCACAGTCCGGTGCTCGAGCCGGCCACCGCGGGAGCGGCCGAAGCGATCGCCAAGTTGCCGGTCTCCCCGCCGCGGATCACCCTCTATTCCTGTTACACAGCGGTTCCGTTGACGCATGAGGACGTGGCCGACCCGAACTACTGGGCCCGCCAACCGGCCGCAGCGATCTGGTTCTGGCCCGCGCTGAACGCGATGCTGGCCGAACGCGACGTCGTCCTCGTGGAGACCGGACCCGGCCAGGGACTGGCTCAGCTGGCCAGACGTCATCCGGCGGTACGGGCCGGCCGCAGCACGGTGGTGTCGCTGTTGCCGGGCCGCCCGGGGCCGGGTGATCTCGACCGGTCCGCACTGGCCGACGCAGCGAAGAGCCTTGGGGTAAGAGGACGTACTGACCTACCAGGAATGTGAGCAATCGATGCGCGTGCTTTTTGCGGTATCGTCGTGGCCCACTCAGTATGCAGCGATGGTTCCGATCGGCTGGGCCCTGCAGGCGCTCGGGCACGACGTTCGAGTCTTGTGCGCACAGTCCCAGGTGGATCCGCTGTGCAGAGCAGGGCTCACCCCGGTCCCTGTTCTCGACGGAATGACCGTCGAGGTACGCAATCGGCTCCAGCACTACCAGGAGGCGGTCGACGGACCGTGGCGCTATCCGTGGTTGCCGCTGCACCCACTCACCGGCGAGCCGCTGGACAGCCTCGCCGGCTTCGACGTCGCGGACTACCGGCGGCGTGTCGAGCCGGAGTTGGCGAGGCGGACGGCACTCAGCTTCGACGCTGCTGTCGACTACGCACGCCGGTGGCGTCCCGACGTCGTGCTGCAGGACCCCGCCAGCCTGGAGGCCCTACTCATCGGCCGGGTGCTCGACATTCCCGCAGCCGTCTGCCTGTGGGGGCCGATCGGCACCGAGGAGCCCGCGCACGTCCGTCCGCTGCCGGCCGACTTCAGTGGCTCGTTCGAGCGTTACGGTGTCGACTTCGGGCCGGATATGATCGAGTACGTTATCGACCCGTGCCCGTCATCGCTCGAACCGCCGACTCGGGCCAAGCGCCTGCCCGTACGGTTCGTGCCCTACAACGGGAGTGCGATGGCCCCGGCGTGGTTGCTGGAGCCGCCGCCCGCTCCTCGAGTGTGCATCACGTGGTCGACCGCGTTGTCCACGGTCTGCGGCCCGGCGACCCACCTGCTGCCGAACCTGGTCGACGCGCTCGCCGGCACCGGCTTCGACGTCGTCGTCACGGCCACCGCCCAGGACGCGGCCACGGTCGGCGCGACGCCATCCAATGTGCGGGTGGCCCAACGCCTTCCGCTGCACGCCCTGCTGCCGAGCTGTGCCGCAGTCGTGCACCATGGCGGATCTGGCAGCGCGATGACAGCCGTCGCGGCCGGCGTGCCGCAACTGGCGGTCACCTTCGCCACCGAGCAGGCGACGACCGGATCCCGGCTGGCTGCCACGGGAGCGGCCGTCCACCTGCCCGGCGACGAGGCCGAGCGGGACGTCCTCCTGACAATGGTCGAGGGACTGGTGAACGTGGCCGGCTACCGGGAGAGTGCCGCCGTACTGCGGACCGAGAGCCGGCAGCGGCCGTCCATGGCGGAACTGGTCAACACACTCGAGAACCTGGCCCGATAACCGAGGCTGTCCTACCTGAAGTCGTCGGCGTGGTCAGCAGCCCACTCGGCGAGTGTGTGCGCCCGCTTGCCGGTCGCCTCGGCCACGTCCGGCCGCGCCTCAGGCGGGTGATCCGTCCACGTCTTGAAGTACGAGTGAAGGTAGTCGATCACCTCGACCGGCCAGCCGACCTGCAGCATCTCCTCCTTCTCCTGCTCGGGGGTGATCACCTCGATCGTGACTTCTTTGCCGACGGCGTTGGCGATCGCCATGACCTGCTCGCGTTGGGTGGTGGCCTCGGGCGCGGTCGGCCGGTAGATCTTGCCGGCGTGACCGTCGTTTACCAGCGCCGCCGCGGCCACCGCGCCGATGTCGGTCTCGTGTACCGGCATGCCCTTGGCGTCCGGGAAGGCCAGCCGGACGTGGCCCTGGCGGATCGGCTCCGACCAGCTGTCACGCTTGTTCAACGCGAACTCGCCAGGCCGCACGTGAGTCCATTCCAGGCCGGAGTTCTCCACCGCCTTCTCGACGACCAGGTGGTACCCGTCATCGTGCTTGTCGGTCACAGCGTCCGAGGACAGCACCACGATCCGCCGGACACCGGCTTGTTTCGCCAACTCGACGACCTGTGCCGCAGTCTCCGGCACGGCGAACAGGTGCATTGCCGTGACACCGGCCAACGCCGGCCGGATGGTTTCCGGCTCCAACAGATCACCTTGTACGACTTCGACTTCCGGCGGGAACGAAGCCTTGTCCGGATCGCGGGTCAGCGCGCGGACCTGAGCCCCGGCCGCAAGGAGGTGCTTGACCACCTCCTTGCCGACGTTGCCGGTGGCGCCGGTCACTAGAATCGTCACAATTCCTCCCAGGATCTCGGAATAATGTGCTCGCCGCCCGCATCAGCGGGTGAGCGCGGTACTTAGGTAGTGGCCGTGTGGCTTCGGCCGGTCGTGATCTGCTCCGAAGTGCCCGTCCCGATCAACCTGCCGCCCTGATCACCGCCGCTGGTGCCGATGTCGATGGTTCAGTCCGCTCGGGCGCTCCCTCCAGGCGAAACACAGCAAGCATCCCCATCAGGGTTGGTGTCGATGCGGAGAAACGCTACCAAATATACGGGAGTCGTGGCAATGATACCCGTTCTTCTAATGCGGAGTGGATATCGCGTTCATGTAGGTCGGCTGACTGCTTCTGGGGTGCAAATCGCTGACAGCATGAACGCTGATTTGTCAAATGCGGTGGTCGTGTCCGGTTCTTAAGTTCGTGGCACGCTTTCGCGTCGCTGAAGCCATGCGCGGGGCCACCTCCTCGACGCCTGCGATCCGCACACCCGTGGCCGATCCGCAGCCCGAGTTGTGCGCCGTCACCGAGGAGGTCGCCGACCTGGCGAAGAGGGCCGGGGTGCTGTCGTTGTCGGGCCGGCCGTACGTCACGGTGGAGAAGGCGGTCCAGCGGAACCAGGTCCGGGCGATGGGTGACGCCATCGGCAGGCAGACCGGATCGAGGAACTGCCCGGCACAGCTGCGGGCGAACATGTTGCGCGAGGGTGGCCGGAGATCACCGCGGACCTTATTCGCGGCGGTACGCGCGGTAACCGGTCGACCCGGACGCACGTTCGCTCGGTGGGCGGCCGATCGTGTGGCGGACGTCCGGCAACGCTCGCGTCGGAACCGGGTCGGTAGCGTCGCGACCTGTCCCGGTCTTCATGATCTCTCGCTATTCACGGTATGTCTGCGTCAATAGCGAAGGCAGTTGCTCGCTCCTCGTCTGACCTGCGGAGTGATCGAACGCTTGACAGCATTCCTTGCGTTCTGTCAAGCGTCGGAGAGGACCAATTTTCCATGCACGTTCCGCTGGCGAAGAATGAGCCCCTTTTTATCGTGGGCTTCAGTCGCTCTGAACGTGGTGCAGGACGAGGATGGCCGGACGTACCGCCATGCTGTCGTGACGCTGACCGCGAAGCCACAGGCCAGATGGGTGATGGTGGCCCCGATGCGGAGGAGTGTTGAGGGGACGCCGGGCGGGCTGAAGGCGTCGATGGGCAACGGCGCCGTGCACGTGCGGCTCTTCGATCCGGACGACCACGGCCGGAGCCGCCGGTGTCTCAGCTTTCCCGGCGCCAGTACACGCTGCTGTCGTCGATGGTCACCAGCTCGGCGGTGATGCCGTGCTGGTCGCGGAACTCCGTCGTCGCGAGCCGGCAGGCGGGGATGACGTAGTCGTCGATGATGACGAAGCCGCCGGGCGACAGCTTCGGGTATAGGTTCACCAGGGTGTCCCGGGTGGACTCGTACAGGTCGCCGTCGAGCCTCAGCACCGCGAGTTGGTCGATCGGCGCCGTCGGCAGGGTGTCGCGGAACCAGCCCTTCAGGAACACGACCTGCTCGTCGAGCAGCCCGTAACTCTCGAAGTTGCGCTTTACCTCGTCGAGCGAGACGGCGAGCTGGCTGTTGTACTGATGCAGCGCTAGGTCGCGGTCGTCGGGATGGCTGCTCTCATCGGTGACCGGCATGCCCTCGAAGGAGTCGGCCACCCACACCCGGCGATCCTTGACCTCGTGAGCGTGCAGCACCGCACGCGCGAAGATGGAGGCGCCGCCGCGCCACACCCCGGTCTCGATCAGGTCGCCGGCGACGCCGTCGGCCAGCACCCGTTCGATGCAGGACTGGAGGTTGTCCAGCCGCTTGAGCCCGATCATGGTGTGCGCCACGGACGGCCAGTCCTCGCCGTTGACCCGACTGTGCTCGTGGTACCCGGGGCCCTGGTAGAACCAGGAGGCCTCCTGCGCGGCGTCTCGGTAGATGACGTTGGTCAGGACCTTCTTCAAGAGATCGAGATAGAGCGTGGTGTCACTGGCCATGGAAGGTCCCTCGCTGAGTGATTGAGGCCGCGTCATGCCGGCCGGACGGACAGCAGGTGCCGGAAGACGCCGCGGGGATCCCACCGTGCCTTCACCTGCTGCAGGCGCGGGTAGTTTTCGCGGTAGTAGAGCGCGTGCCAAGGAGTGCCGGAGGTGTTCCAGACCGGATCCGCGAGGTCCGCGTCCAGGTAGTTGACGAACGTTCCGCTGTAGGCCGGGCCCGGGACCGGCACCCCACCCGTGTCGGCGTGTACGTCGCGGTAGAGGCCGCGGATCCAGGAGAGGTGGTGCTCGTCCTCCTCCGGCAGCGACCAGGCAGTCTCGAAGAACGAGCTGAACGCCGCGTCGCGATGGACCATCGCGGTGGCGTTCGCCGGCACCGCGTTGATCTGCCCTCCGAAGGTGCTGAGGTAGGCGCCGGAAGGGTAGTGCTCGGCGCCGCCCTGCTGCAGGTACCGGTGCACCACAGCGATCTGCTGGTCTGTCCAGGGCCGGCGCAGCAGCGCCGACTTCGACTTGATCCGGTACCCGCTGAGCCCCGGATAAAGCGAGGTGGTGGCCCGCAGCCAAGGCCACGTGAAGACCTGTGTGGCCGGGGTCGCGGGCACCCCCGCGCCGATGGCGGCGATGTACCCGGCCATCAGCTGCTCGGCGCCCGGCTGCTCCTCATCGAGCTGGACATCCAGCCGGATCTCGCCCGCTGCCCTGTGCAGGAGGCTCAGCCCGGCGTGCAGGTCCGCGCCGGGATGCTCGCGATGCCAGGTCGTGTAGTTGTGAATGAGCCGGGCGAACGCCGCCTCGTCGATGTCCGCCCACTGCCACGAGACGCTGGCCTGGCGCAGGGTCACCGGAGGCTTCGGCAGCAGGCGTGCGGGATCACTGCCCCGCGCCTGCGGCGAACGGAACCAGTAGCGGCTGACGATGCCGAAGTTACCGCCACCGCCACCGGTGTGAGCCCACCACAGATCGCGGTGCGGGTCGTCCGGTTCGCGCGTCGCCACCACTTTCCGCGCCTGGCCCGAGCGGTCGACCACGACCACCTCGACGGCGTAGAGGTGGTCTACGACGGAGCCGTACCGGTGTGACAGGGCGCCGTAACCGCCGCCGACAACGTGGCCTCCCGCGCCCACGGTCGGGCAGGTCCCCCCGGGCAGAGTCACCCCCCAGCCGAGGAACAGCTTCCGGTAGATCTGGCCCAGGGTCGCGCCCGCTTCGACGACGAACGCCCGCCGCACGGGGTCGAACGAGACCTCGTTCATCTCCGACAGATCGATGACCATCCGAACGTCCGGGGCGTCCGGGATGTTCTCGAAGCAGTGCCCGCCACTGCGGACCGCCAGACGTTTCCCGGTCCGTACGGCGTCGGTGACGGCCCGCACGATCTGATCGGCCGAGCCGACCAGGCGAACCTCGTCCGGGCGGCCCACGAAGCGTCCGTTGTACGCACGGGTCGTCAGCTCCTGGTATCGCGGGTCCCGGGTCCGGACCGTCACCGGCCCGAACGACGGCGCGCACCCGCCGGCCGCAGCCGACCCGGGCTGCCATAACCCACCGACAGCCATCCCACCGGCCGCCGCTGAGGCGCTGAGGAACCCGCGGCGTGTCACTTCGTTCACAGGCGTACCCGATTCTTGGCTGTCACAGTGATTGGTGGTCGTGCTCGATGAGGACGAGGTCGACGTCGACGTTGCCCTGGATCGCGCGGGAGTAGGGGCAACCACGGTGCGCGGAGGCGACGATCCGTTCCGCCACGGCACGGGCTACGCCCGGCAGATCGACTCGGAGGGCGACGGTCAGGCCGAAGCCTGGCCCCTGACGGCCGATGCCGACCCGGGCGGTCACCGAGGAGCCGTACGGCTCTATACGCTCCGAGCGAGCGGACCAGAGCACCGCGTTGTGGAAGCAGGCCGCGTATCCCGCGGCGAAGAGCTGCTCGGGATTGACGGCCAGCCCACCAGAGCCGCCCATCCTCACCGGGAGTTCCAGCCGCTCGTGCAGGACGCCGTCCGAGGTGCGGACCTCGCCTTCCCTGCCGGCCCCGGTCGCGGTGGCTTCGGCGGTGTACAGAATCTCCATGCCAGGCCCCCTGCGGTGGTGGTCGCGGCCAGCAGGCACCGGCACACGGCCGTCTCGGTAACGACGTCGCGGATCGTCCCGAACGCTAAAGAGCGGTCCTAGAAGACCGCTCGACGTCCGCTACCGGGCGCCCCTGGGGCTCCATCGTTGCTCGAGCGGTGCGAGTGATGATGCCTGCAGGACTGAAGCGAGGAGAAGCCATGGGACGTCTGTTCACCTCCGAGTCGGTCACGGAAGGCCACCCGGACAAGATCGCCGACCAGATCAGCGATGGCATTCTCGACGCCCTGCTGGCGCAGGACCCCCGTAGCCGCGTCGCGGTGGAGACCCTGATCACGACCGGCCAGGTTCACGTGGCCGGTGAGGTGACCACCAAGGCGTACGCGGACATTCCGAGCATCGTGCGCGAGACGATCCTGGCCATCGGTTACGACTCGTCCAAGAAGGGCTTCGACGGCGTCTCGTGCGGCGTCAGCGTCTCGATCGGCTCGCAGTCGCCCGACATCGCCCAGGGCGTGGACAATGCGGTCGAGCTGCGCGAGGGCAACTCCGAGCATGCGCTCGACGCCCAGGGTGCCGGCGACCAGGGCATGATGTTCGGCTTCGCCTGCTCGGAGACCCCGGAGCTGATGCCGTTGCCGATCGCGCTGGCGCACCGGCTGGCCTGGAGGCTGTCGACCGCGCGTAAGGACGGCACGATTCCGTACCTGCGGCCGGACGGCAAGACCCAGGTCACCATCGAGTACGACGGGCTGCGGCCCGTGCGGCTCGACACGGTGGTGGTGTCCTCGCAGCACGCCGCTGGTGTCTCACTTGAGGCGCTGCTGACTCCCGACGTGCGCGACTACGTGATCCATCCGGTGCTGGAAGGTCTGAATCTCGACACTGCGGACTACCGGCTGCTGGTCAACCCGACCGGTCGTTTCGAGATCGGTGGCCCGATGGGTGATGCCGGCCTGACCGGGCGGAAGATCATCGTCGACACCTACGGCGGGTACGCCCGGCACGGCGGTGGCGCCTTCTCCGGCAAGGACCCCTCGAAGGTCGACCGCTCAGCGGCGTACGCGATGCGTTGGGTGGCGAAGAACGTGGTCGCGGCGGGGTTGGCGGAGCGGTGTGAAACGCAGGTTGCGTATGCGATCGGTAAGGCGCACCCGGTGTCGTTGTTCGTGGAGACGTTCGGTACGGAGCACGTACCGGTGGAGCGGATCGAGAAGGCCATCCACGAGGTGTTCGATCTGCGTCCGGCGGCGATCATCCGGGATCTGGACCTGCTGCGTCCGATCTATCAGCAGACCGCGGCGTACGGCCACTTCGGCCGCGAACTGCCGGAGCTGCTGTGGGAGAACACCGACCGCGCCCAGGACCTCAAGAACGCGGCCGGATGACCGCCGTGTCCCGCGTCGTCGTGACCGGCTCCATCGCCACCGATCACCTGATGAGCTTCCCGGGTCGCTTCGCCGACCAGCTCATCGCGGACCAACTCCACACGGTGTCACTCTCCTTCCTCGTCGACGAGCTGACCGTACGGCGCGGCGGGGTGGCCGCCAATATCGCGTACGGATTGGGCCTGCTCGGCCTGCGCCCCGAACTGGTCGGCGCGGTTGGCCCGGACTTCGCCGACTACCGCCAGTGGCTGGAACGGCACGGCGTGGACTGCGGCTCAGTGCTGGTCAGTGAGAGCGCGTACACAGCCCGGTTCGTCTGTACCACCGACGATGATCTGTGCCAGATCGCCTCCTTCTACCCTGGCGCGATGACCGAGGCGGCCGCGATCGATCTCCGCGCGGTGCTCGGCGCTGCCCCGGTCGCCCTAGTCCTCGTCGGCCCGGACGACCCAGTCGCCATGCGCCGCCACGCCAGTGCCTGCCGCGACCGGGGCGTCCCGTTCATCGCCGATCCCTCGCAGCAACTCGCCACCATGAGCGGCACGGACATCGCCGAGTTCCTGACCGGGGCGGCCTACCTGATCACCAATGAGTACGAATACGAACTCCTGAGAACCAAGCTGGACATCGAGGAGGCCGACCTCGACGGGATGGGCGGCGTGGTGGTGACGACCCGCGGCGCTGACGGTGTGCTGATACGGGCAGCCGGCGCTCAGGCACACGTTCCGGCCGCCTCGGTGGCGGGGGTGGTTGACCCGACCGGTGGCGGGGACGCGTTCCGGGCCGGATTTGCCGCGGGCGTCGTGCGTGGACTGCCAAGCCAGACGGCCGCGGCGTTGGGGTGCCAGCTCGCGGCGTACGCGATCACCGAACCGGGCGGCCAAGAGTACGCCCTGACGGCCTCTACCCTGTGCCGCGACCTCGCCCTGACATACGGCGAAGCGGTGGCCGAGGCAGTGAGCCGAACGTTGAATGCCCAGCCGTGATCGCCGGTGGGTACCGGCGGCCGCTACACATCCTCGTGACCGTGGCCGGCTCCCCCTGGAGCATCGAGGAGCTGTTCCAGACCGGCAGAGGCCAGAGATCGGCCGTGGCGCTACCGCCAGAGCACACCCTGCGCTGGTCAATCTGGCGACGAACATTCCAAGCCTGCGCCCGACGATTCCACTACCAGCGCAGACTCGGCCACTCAGCTTGAGACCTACTCGTCTAGGGCTCGAGCGTGGCGGGCATGCCGAAGGCGGCGACGTGACGGGCACCGATGAAGGCGTTGCTCGCTACGATCTTCCCGTTCTCGATCCGGAGTACGTCGACGACCAGCGCCTCGTAGCGCGGGCCGCCGGGTCGGCGGAGGTAGTTGATCAGTGCCGGGCGCCCGTTGGCCGAGGTGGGGAACGTACGCCAGTCGAGCGGTCGGCCGAGGAACTCCGCGGCCGCGTCGATCCCGACGACCGGCGGCTCGGGCGGCATCGTGATCCGTACGTCCTCGGCGAGCAGTGCCCGGAACGTCTCCGGGTCCTTCGCGTTGGCGTAGCGGCGCAGGATCTCCTCGTCCTCACTGGTGAGCTGCGGGCGGCGCCAGTCCTTCGGGTCCGACGGAGCGTGCCGCCGGAGGGTGTGACGGGCCCGCTGGAGGAGGCTGTTGACGGCCGCTACGGCGGTGTCGAGCGCGGCGGCGATCTCCTGCGGCGTCCAGCCGTGGACGTCGCGCAGCACGAAGGCCGCCCGCTGCCGCGGCGGCAGGTACATGAGCGCTGCGATCACGGCCAGCTCGACGGTCTCCCGGGCGGCGAGACCGGTCTGCGGATCGTCGGCCAGCAGGGCGTCGGGATAGGGACCGAGCTCGGTGGACCACTCCAGCGGATCACCGTACGGCACCGTCCGGTGACCGGCCGCCTTGCGGCTGTCGAGGAAGACGTTCGTGGCGATCCGGTAGAACCAGGTGCGCGCCGACGCCCGACCCTCGAAGCGGTCGCGAGCCCGCCAGGCACGCAGGAAGGTCTCCTGCACCAGGTCGTCCGCGTCGGGGACGTTCCCGGCGAGGCGGTAGCAGTGCACGTGCAGCTCACGCCGGTGCTCGTCGAAGGCGCGCTCCAGCCAGACCGCCTGCTCATCAGGCGAGTCGGACATGTGATTTCTCCGGGGCTGAGTGGTCCGCACCACCGTACTGACGACCGCGGGCCCATCCGTCATCGGTCACCGATGACGATCGCCGACTCGGTCGTCTGTACCTGCGACCGATCCCCACTGCACGAAGGAGACAGCCATGACGGCAACCCCCGCGTCCAGCGCCGCCGCGCCCCCGGTCGTCGACCGGGAGACCTGGCTGCGCGAGCGCGACGAACTGCTGGCCCGGGAGAAGGCCCATACCCGCGAAGGAGACGCGATCGCCGCCGCTCGTCGTCAACTGCCGATGACCTTGATGCCGACGGTGACGGTGCGGGGCCCTGGCGGGGACACCCCGCTGGTAAAGGTGTTCGAGGGCCGCCGGATGCTCATCGCCTACTTCCACATGTGGCACGACGGCACACCGTACGAGCAGCAGTGTGAGGGGTGCACCTTCTCGACCTGTCACATGCAGATGCTGGACTACCTGCACGCTCGGGACGTCACCTACGCCGTGTTCTGCCAGGGTCCCTACGACGAAAGTGCCCCGTTCGCGGAGTTCATGGGCTACCGGTTCCCCTGGTATTCGGCGAAAGACTCCGACCCGGCTCTGGCCGACGGTCGCGGCTTCGGGTTCATCGCGTGCTACCTGCGCGACGGCGACAAGGTCTACGAGACCTACTGGACCACCGGGCGGGGCGTCGAGGCGTTGATGACCACCTACCACGCCCTGGACCTCACGGTGTACGGCCGGCAGGAGAACTGGGAAAACTCCCCTGAAGACTGGCCGCGGGTCACCGGGCACCCCTGGCGTCTCAACGGCCGCCCCACCGCGCAATGGTCACGCCCCGGCGTCACACCGCGATGACGTCCTGATGATCGAGGTGATCATGCTCGGGTCGGCCGCGGTGTCAGCCTGCTGCTGCGTCGTGCCGGGCGCTTCCCGCACATGATGTCGCGGGGTATTCGGTGGTCCAGTGTCTCGATCGTCCGGCGGACCTGCTGGTCGGGTGCTGTTCTACATGCCAGGATGCAGGGGCATGCGCGTCGCTGTGGATCTCGACGCCCATATGCTGTCACCGAGACCAGGGCCTACGACGTGTGGACGACTGCCGCGCTGGCCCGTTCGATGTCTTTGGCGCGAAATTCGTATATGAAGCATGCCTGGAGGGCTATTTGTGGACGCATGAGAAGTTCGAGGCCGTTCTGACCGGTGTGATCCGACGCAACCCCGGCGAGGAGGAGTTCCACCAAGCGGTCCGCGAGGTGCTGGACAGCATTCGTCCAGCGCTCGTCCGGCACCCGGAGTACGCCAAGGCGAAGATCATCGAGCGGATCTGCGAACCGGAGCGGCAGGTGATCTTCCGGGTGCCGTGGGAGGACGACCGTGGCGAGGTGCACGTCAACCGCGGGTTCCGGGTGGAGTACAACAGTGCCCTGGGCCCGTACAAGGGTGGCCTGCGGTTCCATCCGTCGGTGTATCTGGGCATCGTGAAGTTCCTCGGCTTCGAGCAGATCTTCAAGAATGCTTTGACCGGTATGCCGATCGGTGGGGGCAAGGGCGGCGCGGACTTCGATCCCAAGGGTCGCTCGGATCGCGAGGTGATGCGCTTCTGCCAGAGCTTCATGACCGAGCTGTACCGGCACATCGGCGAGTACACCGACGTGCCGGCCGGTGACATCGGGGTGGGCGCACGCGAGATCGGTTACCTGTTCGGCCAGTACAAGCGCGTCACCAACCGGTACGAGTCCGGGGTGCTGACCGGCAAGGGGCTCGCGTACGGCGGCGCCCAGGTGCGTCGGGAGGCCACCGGGTACGGCTGCGTGTTCTTCGCCGAGGAGATGTTGCGGGCCGCCGGAGGCGGGCTCGACGGCAAGCGGGTGGTGGTCTCCGGCTCCGGCAATGTGGCGATCTACGCCATCGAGAAGGTCCAGCAGCTCGGTGGTGTGGCGGTGGCGTGCGCGGACTCCTCCGGTTACGTGGTGGACGAGAAGGGCATCGACGTCGAGGTGCTCAAGCAGATCAAGGAGGTGCAGCGCGGCCGGATCAGCGACTACGCCGAGGTTCGACAACACGCGACCTTCGTCCCCGGGCGCAGGGTGTGGGAGGTGCCCTGCGAGGTCGCCCTACCCTGCGCCACGCAGAACGAGGTAAGTGGCGCGGACGCCGCCGCCCTTGTCGCTAACGGCTGCATCGCGGTGGTGGAGGGCGCGAACATGCCGACGACGCCCGACGGCATCCGGGTCTTCACCGAGGCCGGAGTACGTTTCGCCCCGGGCAAGGCCGCCAATGCCGGCGGCGTGGCCGCCAGCGCCTTGGAGATGCAGCAGAATGCCAGCCGCGACTCCTGGACGTTCAGCTACTCCGAGCAGCGGCTCCAGCAGATCATGCAGGACATCCACGCCCGCTGCTTTGAGACCGCGGAGGAGTACGGGATGCCCGGCAACTACATGGCCGGGGCGAACATCAACGGCTTCCTCCGGGTCGCCGAAGCCATGCTCGTTCAGGGACTCATCTGACTGTTCGGATCCGCAGCCAGGGCCGTAGCCGCCGGCGCTGCGGGGGTGCTGTGTGCGCGGTCTGCACCTCCGGTGGGGTGGGGAGAACCTGCACCGGCGCTCGGGTCAGCGCCCTGGCGTCGCGTACTCGGAGACGATGTCGTCGATGACGCGGTGGGCCGCTGCGGTCACGGCCCGGTCGTCGTGCAGTGCGCCGGCGTACGCGATCAGGGTCTTCCACAGGGCCCAGGCCCGTCCGCGGGCCCAGGTCGCCGCATCGACATCGAGCCGGGCGCGGAAGGCCTCGCGGCTCGGACCGGACAGCAGGGTCCAGGCGATCGCCGCATCGCAGGCCGGGTCGCCCACCCCGCAGGTGCCGAAGTCGATGACGGCGGCGAGCGCGCCGTTGAGGATCAGGAGGTTGCCCGGGGCCACGTCGCCGTGGAACCACACCGGTCGGCCGTCCCAGGTCGCCGTGAGTGCCGACTGCCAGATCTCGGTGATGATGTCGCGGGGTATCCGGTGGTCCAGTTTCTCGACCGCCCGGCGGACCTGAGGGTCGTAGACGCGCAGCGGCCCGCCACGAAACCAGTTGTGAAGTCCGGGCTGCGGCCCCCTGGTCGGATCGACGCGGCGCAGCGCGACGAGGAACGCGGCCAGATCTTTCGCGAACCCGGTCAGGTCGCCGATGCTGTCGAGGTTGTCGGGTTCCCCGTCGATCCACTCGTAGACCGACCAGTCGAAGCGGTACCCGTGGGCGGGGACTCCGCGCGTCACCGGCCTGGGCACCGGCAGCGGCAGTTGCGGCGCGAGCACCGGCAGCCATCGGTGTTCCTTGTCGACCGCCAGGGCGTACTCCTGGGCGGTGGGCAGTCGTACCGACAGTCGCTCACCCAACCGGAAGGTCTGGTTGTCCCAGCCGCGCGGCACTGGCCGAACGGGCAGATCGGCCCACTGCGGGAACTGGCTCGCCACCAGCCGCCGTACCAGCGCCGCGTCAACGAGGCGGCGAACCGGCACGGGTACGGCGTCGGCGATCACGCCCTCAACCTCGCAAAACGCGCCATCGGTGACAACCGATTTAGCGTGTGCGGCCACCTCACCACCACAGCGACTCCGCCGGGTCTTCCGCGACCTCGAGCATCTCCACGGCCGTGAAGAGGCTTTCGACGAAGTCGTGGGGTGGGAGGAGCAGATGCGCGCCGGGGAACAACGCCTCGATCAACATCTCCTTCCCCAGTTCCACGAGGATGTCCTGCGCGATGTCCAGGGTCTGGGCCACAACTGGGTGCCGGTCCGCTATCTCCGCAGGATCGGAGGGGGAGAGGTTGGGGTCGTTCCGGAAGGTGACGAGGGCATCCAGCATCAGAGTGCGGTGGTGCTCTTCCGTGATCGCACGGGCGACGATGTCGGCGATGTCTTCGCGGATGTCCTGGGCAGCCTTCTTCTTCGCCGGTTCATCGAGTTCGTCGAAGGCGTCGAGTTTCCTTCTGAGAGAGCGCCCCTCGGGGCTGTCCTCGACCAGGTCCAGTGCAGCCTGGCGGAGCGGAAATTCCTCGGGTTCATGGCCGCGGCGCATTCACCCAGTCTGGCGGCCACTGGCAAGGATCTGGAGACGGCAGATGTTGTTCGGGCGCCACCGAGATCGTGGTCGACGGTGTTGCCGGGGGTGCGCCACGATGGCCGGGTGGCGAGGGAATGGCTTGGTGACAGGCGTGACGTGTTGCCGGTGGCTTTCACCGGGCCCGCCGATGCCGGGTTCCGGGTGGCCATGCACCGGCTCGTCGCCGCGCCGGTGCCCGCGCGGCGGCTGTCGCAGGCACGCTTGTTCACTTTCGTCTGACCGGACGTGAGCAGGTCGAGGCGACAGTGGGGGCACGGTCACCTGAGCGTCATGCGTGCCAGGGCGCGCTTGTCCGGCTTACCGCTGGGTCCCAACGGGACTCGATCGATCGACTGGATCGTCTGCGGAGCCGACGGCTCTCCCAGGGCCGCCGCCACCAGGGCGCGCAGCCGTCCGGCGTCCGGTGTGTGACCGGCGGCCGGCACCACGTAGGCGTGCACCGCTTCTCCGGTGGCGTCATCGGGACGGCCGACGACGTAGGCCTCGGCGACCGTGGGGTCAGCGGCGAGAACTCGTTCGATGGGGCCGGCGTACACCAGGTTGGCCTGCACGATGATGACCTCCCGGGTCCGGCCGAGCAGGTGCAGGTAGCCGTCGCTGTCCAGTCGGGCCAGGTCACGGGTGCGCACCCAGCCGTCGACGAAGACCTCGGCGGTTTCGACCGGGTCCGTCCAGTAGGCGGTGGCCTGGGCGGGTGTCCGCACGAAGAGTTCTCCCTCGGCGGCGGGTTGGCCGTCGGGGTCCCGGATGGACAGTTCGGTGACCGGGGGTGGGCGGCCGACCGAGGCGAGTGCGGCGGGGGAGGCCAGCATCTCGGTCGGCGTCACCATCGTGATCATGCCGGTTTCGGTCTGGCCGTAGCCGTGGAAGATCACCGGGCCGAGTACCTCGAGGGCCTCGGCGAGTCGGCCCGGTGCCAGTGGGGAGCCGGAGACCACCAGGGCCCGCAGGCTGCTCAGGTCGACCGGATCGGTGCGCTGGTCGTGCACGAGTTGGTACAGCTTGCCCACGGTGATCACGCTCGCGGTCGCCCGATATCGGGCGATCATGCCGGGGAAACCGGGGGGCCGGGCCGCGACCAGGGTGCCGCCCGCGGCCAGGGTGAGGATGGCGTACTCCAGCATCACCTGGCTGCTGAGCGAACCGATGACCAGATACCGCGCCAGGCGGGGGGCCAGGTCGGCGATCGGCGGGGGCCACCGGTCCGGGTACGGTGCCCAGGCCGCGCTCATCGCCGCGTACGTCTGGGCGCAGCCCTTGGGGTTGCCGGTGCTGCCGCTGGTCCAGACGATCCGGGCGATCTCGTGGGGGTGTCCGGCGGCGATCAACGGGTCCCCGTCGTCGGGGGTGCGGGCCAGGGTGGCGACCCGGGCGTCGTCGACCAGCAGGGCGTTCTCGCCGGTTTGCCCGCTGCGGTGGGCCGGGGTCAGGTCGGGGCGGATCCCGGAGACCCGGGCGCCGACCGCGAAGGCAGCGATGGTCGCCGCGAAGGCCTCCGCGGTGACGCCGAGCCGCAGGGCCACCCCGACGCCGGGGCCGGCCCCGGCGGCCCGCAGCCCGGCGGCGATGCGACGGACCAGACGGTGCATCTGGGCCGCGGTGACGGTCCGGTCGCCGTCTTCGAAGACCGGCCGGTCGTCACCGACGGCGAGCAGGTCCAACACCGGCTGCGGCCAGAGGTCAACCGGCATCGGAGAGTACGCCTTTGATGAAGAGCACCAGCGGCTGGTGGTGCACCTCCGGCAGGTTCCAGTGGTTCTCGAGGTTCTCCGCCAGGTGGTGCACTGCGACGATCTTGCCGTCGCGGTGGACCCGTACGACCGGGTGCAGGTAGCTGGCGTCGTGGGCGTGCGCGGCGTCGTTCTCGGCGATCCGGGGCACGGTGATGTCGAAGGGGTCGACCTGGTCATGGTCCGGTCCGTACTCCAGGGTGATCACGAAGGCGAAGGGTTGCGGACCCAGGCCGCCGTCGTGCAGGTACCCGACCGGTACCTCCTCGTGATAGCGCGCGGTGTTCTCGTCGGAGATGACGACGACATCGCCGAGGACGGCGAACTGCTGCCACAGCGCCGAGGTGCGGTTGATCCGGGCGATGACCGCGTCGGCGATCGCCTCCGGGGTGGCCTCCAGGGTCGCGGCCGGCCAGGGGGTGTCGTGGTGGCGGGCGTGGAGAATCCGGTGCAGGGCCCGCACCCCGTACCGGAAGCCGTGGATGAATCCGCTGGTGGAGCGCTTGAAGTCGCGTTGCTGGGTTAGGGTGCCGGCGAAGTACAGGCCGGGTACGTTGACCGCCTCGTACGCCGAGGTCTGCTCGGGGAAGCGGTCGTTGATGACCAGCCGTGGCCGGGCGGAGGGGTCGAAGATGCCGGCGTCGAAGCGGAATCCGGTGCAGAGAATGACCCGGTCGTAGTCGATCTGCCGGATCGCCTCGACGCTGCGGGCGTACCGGAAGTCGATCCGGTAGCCGCCGTCGTCGCGTCGGGCGATCCGCTCGACGGTGCCGTCGAGGACCGCGTTCTGCGACTTGAGCTGGTACGTGTCGAGGAAGTTGTTGTTGACCGCCCGCAGGTGCCCGACGTAGTGCGACTGCCACGCCAGCTTGATCGAGTGTGGACCGGCGACATGGATGACCGCGGCCGTCTCGATGAGGGCGTCGGCGGTCTCGAAGGCCGAGTTGCCCTTGCCGATGATGAGGACCCGCTGGTTGGTGAAGTCCTCCGGGTCGACGCTGACGGTGTCGTACCGTTCGGCGAGCTCGGCGCCCTCGATCGACGGGACGTACAGCTGGGACACGCCGGTGGCGACGACCACCCGGCGGGCGGTGAGGGTGTCGTCCCCGGCATCGACGGTGAACAGGTCGCCGTCGCGCGCGATCCGGGTGACCCGGGTGTCGTACCTGACCGGCAGGTCGCGGGCGAAGTCGGCCAGGTAGCGCACCAGGTCCGCGGCGTCCGGGAAGTACCGCCCGCTGTAGTTCTTGAACAGCAGGGCCGGATCGTCGCTGAGTAGCGAGTTCCAGTCGGCGCGCAGGTTGAACTCCGGATCGTCGGAACCGGTCCAGACCTTGTTGATGGAGATGAGTTGTCGGTGCCGGGGATAGGTGGTGAAGAAGGTGCCCGGTGCCGGGCCGGCCTCCAGGACCAGATGGTCACGGCCGTCGCGCTCGAGCAGGTGAGCGAGCTGTAGCCCGGCCGGTCCGGCTCCAATGATCAGGTAATCGAGCGTCATGCGGCGCAATTTAGCGATCCGATTTCAGAGGGTTCTGAGAATTCGTCTCTAGGGTGCGTTCGCATGACGACAAAGGTGGACCTCGCGGTCCCGCTGCGGATCGCCGATCTGCGCGCCGCCCGCGACCCCATCACCATCGTGGTCGGGCCGCACCTTCGGGACCGGGTCGCGGCCGGCCGTACCTTCCTGTCCGAGGTGCTCGGCGACGACCGCGCGGTGTACGGCGCCACCACCGGTTTCGGTGCCCTGGTGGGGTACGCGGGCCGCGCCGACCTGCGGGACCAGGCCGACAACACCCTCGCCCACCTCGGTGCCGGTCAGGGCCCGGAACTGGATGCCGAGGTGGTCCGGGCGACCCTGCTGCTGCGGGCCGGGTCGCTGGCCCGGGGCGCGTCGGGGGTGTCCCCGCACGTCATCGACGCGCTGGCGGCGATGCTGGCGACCACCTTCGTGCCCGCGGTGCCCCGGCTGGGTTCGGTCGGGGCCAGCGGTGACCTGATCCCGCTCGGGGCGGCCGCCCAGGCGTTACGGGGTCGGGGTCACGCCTATCTGGACGGGGTACGGCTGCCCGCGGCCGAGGCGCTCGCCCGGGCCGGTCTGGAACCGCTGCCGCTGGACGGCAGGGACGCCTTGGCCCTGGTCAACGGCACCTCCCTGACCACGGCGGCGACGGCACTCGCGCTGGAGGAGGTCCGCTCCGCGCACCGCAGTGTCCAGGTGCTCACCTGCCTGCTGGCCGACCTGCTGGGCAGTGACCCGCAGTTTCTCGATGCCCGGCTGCTGCAGGCGTACGGCCATCCGGGGGCGATCGCTGTGGGCGTCCACATGCGGCGGGTCAGCGCCGGGCTGGTGCCGTCCGGCAGACGCCCACTTCAGGAGCCGTACAGCATCCGCTGTTCACCGCAGCTGCTCGGCGCGGCCGAGGACGCCCTGCGCTACGTCGACTCGGTCATCGCGGCCGACCTCGTCGGGGTCACCGACAATCCCTTGTTCTTTCCCGACGAGGATCTCGTCGTACACGGCGGGAACTTCTTCGGACAGCCGGCGGCGTTCGCCGCCGACCTGCTGTCGATGGTCGTGGCCCAGGTGGGCAACCTGGCCGAACGGCAACTGGATCTGCTGGTCGACCCGAACCGCAACGGTGGTCTGCCGCCGATGCTGGCCGCCGGTCCGGGCCAGCAGCACGGGCTGCAGGGCGTGCAACTGGCGGCGACCGCTCTGATCGCCGAGATCCGCCGGGACGCCATGCCCGCGAGCATGCAGAGCCTGCCGACCAACCTGCACAACCAGGATGTCATTCCGCTCGGCACCCAGGCCGCGCTGCGGGCGCTGGACCAGGCCCGGCTGCTGCACCTCATCGTCGGGTCGCTGGCGGTGGGGCTGCGCCAGGCCGCACACGTCGGTGCGCGTACGCCGACCGCGTCCGGTTGCGCCGAGATCCTGACCGCGTTGGCTGCGGCCGTACCGGTGATCGATCCGGACCGGCCGTTGAGCGATGACGTGCGGCGTGCCGCCGAGGTCGTCGCGGATTTCTCCGTTCGTCTTTCTTGAGGGGTGGGCGCAATGACGCTTGACTACCTGATCGTCGGGGCCGGGCCGGCCGGCCTGCAACTGGCCGCTCTGCTGGAGGCCGAGGGGCGGCGTGACTATCTGGTCCTGGAACAGGCGGAGATCCCGGGGGCCTTCTTCGCCACCTTTCCCCGCCACCGGCAACTGATCTCCATCAACAAGCCGCACACCGGCTCGGAGGACCCCGAGCTGAACCTGCGGCTGGACTGGAACTCGCTGCTCAGCGACGACCCGGCGCTGCGGTTCACCAGCTACACCGAACGGTACTTCCCGGACGCCGAGGTGATGGTCCGCTACCTGGCGGACTTCGCCGCCAAGACGGGGGTGCGGGTTCGGTACAACTCCCGGGTGACCTCGGTCCGCAAGACCGACGCAGTGTTCGAGGTCCGGGCGGGGGAGGAGGTCTTCCGGGCGCGCCGGCTCATCGTCGCCACCGGGGTCTCCCAGCCGTACCGGCCGCCGATTCCCGGGCTGGAACTGGCCGAACAGTACGCGGAGATGTCCGTCGACCCGCGCGACTATCTCGACCAGAAGGTGCTGATCATAGGCAAGGGGAACTCCGCCTTCGAGACCGCGGACAACCTGATGGAGACCACCACCCTGATCCACATCGCGGGACCCAGTTCGATCCGGATGGCCTGGCGGACCCACTACGTGGGGCACCTGCGGGCGGTGAACAACAACTTCCTGGACACGTACCAGCTGAAGTCGGCCAACGCGATCCTGGACGGCGACGTCAAACGCATCGAGCGCGACGGCACCGGTTTCAAGGTGACCTTCTCGTTCTCCCGCGCGGACGAGGTGGTCAAGGAGCTGTTCTACGACCGGGTGCTGGCCTGCACCGGGTTCGCCTTCGACGCCTCGATCTTCGACGACACCTGCCGCCCGGCACTAGCGATCAGGGACCGCTTTCCGGCGCAGACCCCGCAGTGGGAATCGGTGAACGTGCCCGGCCTCTACTTCGCCGGCACCATCACCCAGGAGCGGGACTTCAAACGCTCCACCAGCGGGTTCATCCACGGCTTCCGGTACGCCGTGCGGGCCCTGCACCGGGTTCTCCACGCCCGCCACCATGACACCCCGTGGCCGGCGGAGAAGCTGGACGCCACCCCTGAGTTGATCGCGGACGCCATCATCGGGCGGGTCAACCGCACCTCCGCCCTGTGGCAGCAGTTCGGCTTCCTCGCCGATGTGGTGACCGTGGCCGGATCCGACGCGCGCTACCACGAGGAGGTGCCGGTCGAATACGTCACCCACACCGGCCTGCGCACCGCCGACCACGACTACCCGCACGCCTTCGTCGTCACGCTGGAGTACGGCCCCGAGCATGACCAGGTGGATCCGTTCGACGTCACCGTCAGCCGGGTCGCGCAGGATGTCGTCGGCCAGGCCCACGACGCCGCGTACCTGCATCCGGTCGTCCGCCACCACCGGGCGGGTCAGGTCGTCGCCACCCACCACCTGGCGGAGAACCTGGAGAACCGGTGGGACCGGCCGGAGATCCATGTCGCACCGCTGGTCGCCTTCCTCGACCGCTGCCTGAGCAGTGTCGAGGGTTGAGATGCCGCTGCTGGAGGGCGCAGCGCTGAACCTGGCCGAGTTGGCCGATGACGCGCGGCGTCGCCTGGACCCGGTGCACTGGGACTTCTTCGCCGGTGGGGCCGAGCAGGAGCGTACGGTCCGCGCCAACGAGGCGGCCTTCGCCCGGCGCTGTGTGGTGCCCCGCGTCCTGCGCGGGGTGGGCCGCCGGGACCTGCGGATCTCGCTGCTCGGCAGTCGGATCTCCATGCCGGTGCTGATCGCGCCGACCGCCTTCCACCGGCTGGCCCACCCCGCAGGCGAGGTGGCCACCGCACACGCCGCCGCCGAGGCCGGCACGATCATGGTGGTCAGCATGGCGGCCACCCGGCCGGTCGAGGAGATCGCCGCCGCCGGCGGGCCGCTGTGGTTCCAGCTCTACCCGCAGCCGGACCTCGACTTCACCGCCGCCGTGGTGCGGCGGGCGGAGGCCGCCGGCTGCACCGCCCTGGTCGTCACGGTCGACTCGCCCGTGTTCGGTCGGCGGGATCGCGACCTGCGGCACCGTTTCCTCGACCTGCCGCCCGGGTTGGCCTGCGAGAACATGCGCGACGCCAGCGGCCGGGTGCGCGACATCGAGATGGACGCCGGGCTGGACTGGGCACGGATCGGCTGGCTGCGCGAGGTCACCGCGCTGCCGATCCTGCTGAAGGGAGTGCTGCATCCCGCGGATGCGGCCCTGGCCGTCTCGCACGGCGTCGACGGTGTGCTGGTCTCCAACCACGGGGGCCGGCAACTCGACGGGACCCTGGCCACCCTGGACGCCTTGCCCGCAGTCGTCGAGGCCGTGGCGGGGCGGCTGCCGGTGCTGCTCGACGGCGGCATCCGTCGGGGCACCGACATCCTGGTGGCGCTGGCGCTCGGCGCGACCGCCGTACTGATCGGCCGCCCGGTGCTCTGGGGGCTGGCGGTCGGCGGTGCCGCCGGGGTACGCCAGGTGCTGGACCTGCTCCACGCCGACCTGGACCGGGCAATGGCGCTGGTCGGTGCCGCCGGGCCGGCTGACCTGCGCGGTGACCTGGTCGCCACGGAGGCATGCCGATGAGCGCCCGGACCGCCCTGACTCTCCTGGCCGGGATCGGTGGGGCCTGGACGATCCCGTACTGGCTGCCCCCCACGGTGGTCCGGCTGCGGGAGTGGGTGTTCGTCACAGTCAACGGCGGCGAAGGCGTTGCCGTACCGGGCCCCACCGTCGGCATGGAGCATTTCGAGCGGGTCTACTCGGATCCGGCGGCGGACGGCCGCAGCCGGGGGGCCGGGTTGTCGGACCTGTTCTGGTACTGGCTGGCCCCCGGACCCCACATGCACCAGGAGCATCTGGAGCCGGGCGAGCGCTACCGCACCGTGGCCGCCACCACCCGGCGGGTGCTAGCCGTACGCCGTCAGCGCTGCGACGACCTGGCGACCGCCGCCACCCGGCGGGTGCTCGACCGGTTACCGACCGACCGGATCAGCCACGTACGGCTGCGTGATCTGATGATGCCGATCTGGGCCGAGGTCTACTACGAACTCGTCTTCGGCGAGAGATGTCCCCTGCACGCCCGGGCGTTGATCGTGGCCAACGCCGCCGATGTGGCCAGTGCACTGAAGTGCACCAGCCTGCGGCACATGCGGCGACGCGACCGGCTGACCAGGTATCTGCACGACCGGATCCAGGCCGGCACCTGCCCGGTGACCCTGCCACCGCCGTTCACCACCCAGGAAACGGCCTGGTACCTGCACGGCGCCTTCTTCACCACGGCGGTCGTGCAGATGTCCGAGGCGATGGCCCATGTGCTGCTGGCCCTGGCCACCCATCCCGAGATCCAGCGGGGACTCGACGATGACGACGCCCTGGACCGGGTGATCGACGAGACCCTGCGGGTGCATCCGCTCTTCGGCATCGCGCACCGGATCACCTCGGCACCGATCACCCTGCCCACCGGGGTGTCGCTGCCCGCCGGAACGGTACTGCTCTTCAACTACCTGGCGTTCCACCGGGGCGGAGCCGCCGGAGACGACCGATTCGACCCCGACCGGTGGCGCAGGCTCAAGCGCGGCGAGGTGCACTTCATCCCGTACGGGGTCACCGCCAACCGGGCCTGTCCGGCCCGTGGTGTCGCGCCGGTGATGATGCGCGCCGCGACCCGTGAGGTGCTGCGCCGGCACGTCCTGGCCTCCTCGGCCGCACACACCCGGTCGCTGCCCAGCCGGGGTCCGGCTTATCTGACCCCGGTCGGATTCCCCGGGCCGGGGTGGCTTCGGCTGGCCGCCATGCGGCAGCGGGACCGGTGGGCCGACGTGGGTCGCAGTGTCCGGCAACTGGCGTTCGGCACCTGGATGGTCGTCGACGCCCGACGGAAGCGGTTGTGCACCACCTACTTCGAGGAGGCGGTCCGATGACCCCAACGGAGCTGGCGCCACGGTTCTTCATCGCGGTCACCGTGATCCTGATTTTCTGCAAAGGGGTCGCCTGGCTGCTCGGCAAGGCGGGCCAACCCGCCGTGGTCAGCGAGATGCTGGCCGGGGTACTACTCGGCCCGTCGCTGCTCGGGCTGGTCCTGCCGGAGGTGCAGAACGCCCTGTTCCCGGCCCCCCTGCTGCCGATCCTCTATGTCGTGGGCCAGGTCGGCCTGGTGCTGTTCATGTTCCAGGCCGGGTACGCGTTCAGCACCCACCGGGTCACCGGGCTGGCCGGTACCGCCGGAGTGATCTCACTGGCCGGGGTAACCGCGCCGCTGCTGCTGGGGGTGCTGCTGGTCCTGGTGACAGCCGACGCCGTGCCGATCCGGGCCGACGGCACCTCCCTCGGGGTCTCGGCCGCGTTCGTCGGGGTCGCCCTGGCCATCACCGCCTTCCCGATGCTGGCCCGGATCATCACCGAACGCGGGGACGCCGGCACCCGGCACGGCACCCTCTCCCTGGCCAGTGGCGCGATCGACGACATGGTCGCCTGGATCATGCTGGCCGTCGTGCTGGCCTTCGCCTCCGGCCGGGCCGGTCCCGCGATCGTCACCGCCGGCGGAGCGCTGATCTTCGGACTGCTGCTCTGGCTAGGCGGGCGTGGGGTCGCCACCGCGCTGATGACCCACCGCGGCCTCAACGACCGGGCCCGGCTGCTCGGCACGGTCGCCCTGCTCTTCCTGGTCGCCTGGTACACCGATGAGATCGGGCTGTACGCGGTCTTCGGCGCCTTCGCGGTCGGCGTGGTGATGCCCCGCACCGAGAACACCGACAGGGTGGTGGACACCCTGACCCCGGTCGCGGCGACCCTGTTCCTGCCGCTGTTCTTCACCTACTCCGGTTTGCGTACGGAGTTCGGGCTGCTCTCCTCCCTGCCGGTGCTGCTCTTCACGGTGGCCTGCGTGACGGCGGCGATCGTCGGCAAGTTCGGTGCCTGCTGGGCGGCGGCCCGGCTCCGCCGGGAGCCCTCGGGTGTCGCGCTGCGGGTCGGCGCGCTGATGAACGCCCGCGGCCTGATGCAGCTCATCGCGCTCAACGTCGGGCTGGAGGCGGGCATCGTGAACCCGGCCCTGTTCACCGTGCTGGTCCTGGTCGCGCTGGTCACCACCCTGATGACGACCCCGACCCTGAGCTGGATCGAACGCCGGGAGGCGCGACGACCCGGTACCGCACGTACGCCCGCCCTGATAAATTCAAATAGTTGATAAGACAAGTATCGTTCACTGCATCGACGTAGATCTATGCAATCGTGAACGAATGCAGGGCATAGAGTCGAACCGGCTGCTGCTGGTCGAGGACGACGAGGAACTCGCGGAGTTACTCACCGAGACACTGGGCCACGAAGGCCACCACGTCGACCGGGCCTCCGACGGCCAGCGCGGGCTGCATCTCGGGCTGACCCGTACCTACGACGTGATGCTCATCGACCGGATGCTGCCCGCCCTCGACGGTCTCGACCTGATCGCCCGGCTACGGGCCCGGGCGATCCCGGCCCGGACCCTGATGCTCACCGCGCTCGGCACGGTCGACGACCGGATCACCGGACTGGACGCGGGCGCCGACGACTACCTGGTCAAACCCTTCGACCTCGATGAACTGAGCGCCCGGGTCCGGGCCCTGTGTCGGCGTACCCCCGAGTCGACCGAGGTGCTCCGCATCGGCGCCGGGCTACTCGACCTGGTGTCGCGCGAGGTCGTACTGGCCGACCGTACCCGGGTGGCGTTGTCCGCCCGCGAGTTCGAGCTGCTGCGGGTACTGGCGGCCCGGCCGAACACCGTACATCCACGGGCCACGCTACGCCGCCGGGTCTTCGCCGAGACCGCCTCGGCGTCGATCGTGGACACCTACGTCTACTACCTCCGACGCAAACTCGGCCGGGCGGTGGTCCGCACCGTGCACGGCTTCGGCTACCGCCTGGGAACCCTGTGATGGAGGCGGCCGAACAGACGATCGTCCGACGGGCCCGATTACGCATCGGCCTGCTCATCGGCCTGCTCATCGGTGCCCTGCTGCTGCTGGCCGGCGGCATCTCGTACGCCGTCCTGGTCCGTAGCCAGGAGGCGCAGATCCAACGTGAGCTTGAGTGGGGCACGGAACACGGCACGATCGCCGGCCCACCCGCCTGCAGTTGGATCTTCCAGTACGACGGCACCACCGTGCGCACCGGCACCAACCCGCCGCCCCCGGGCTTCCCCCTCAGCGGCGCGCTGGAAACCGTGGCGGCCACCCGCACCACCGAGGTCACCACGGTCACGCGCAACGACACGACCTACCACGTACGCACCGAGGCCCGAGGCGACACAGTGGTCCAGGCGGTCTTCGACGCCCGGTTCCAACTGTCCGACCGCTGGCACCTGCTGCTCGCCTTCAGCCTGGCGGCGACGGTCGGGCTGCTCGCCGCCGTGCTGACCGGTGTGCTCGTCAGCCGTCGAGCCGTCGCACCGCTAGCGGAGGCCCTGACCCGCCAACGCCGCTTCGTCGCGGACGCCAGCCACGAACTGCGAACCCCGATCGCCCAGGTGCACACCCGAGCCCAGTTGATCGCCCAACGGGCCCGCTACGACGGCACCGCCACCAACCTGGAGGATCTGGAACGACTCATCGGCACCACCCGGCGACTCGGCGAGATCGTCGACGACCTGCTGCTCTCCGCCCGGCTGGCCGCCACTCCCACCAACCGGGCACCAGATCCGCCGGTCGATCTCACCTCGCTGGTCGCCACCACGGTCGCCGCCGAGACCGAACGCGCCGCCGAACGCCAGCTCACCCTCACCCTGGATACCCCCGACGGCCCACTGCCGGTGCCCGGTGTCGAGTCGGCCCTGCGTCGGGTCGTCAGCGAACTGCTGGCGAACGCCCTGGCCCACACCCCCGCCGGAGGCCGCATCGACGTGACCCTGCGGGCCGCCGAGAACTGCGCCGAGATCGTGATCGCCGACACCGGGGAAGGGTTCGACCAGGCGGACGCCCGACGGATCTTCGACCGCTTCCACCGCGGCCCGGGCTCCGGAGACCGCCGCTTCGGCCTGGGACTGGCCCTGCTCCAGGAGGTCGTCACCAGCCACCACGGCGGAATCGAGGCCGAGGGCCATCCGGGCCGGGGAGCCCGCTTCACGGTACGCCTCCCCACGACGCAGACACCGATCAACAGCGGTGGAGCCGCCCGGATCAGGAACACTCTGCGGCCTTAGGTGGTCCCCTGCCGCTAGACGGGCCAGAACTCGTCCTCCAGGGGCGACGTTGGCGACCCAGCTCACCGCAGCCTCCGATCCACGCCCGGACCCTACCGCCAAGACCATCCGCAGTGGTGGTAGCGGGCGAGAGGCAGGGTGTGCCGCAGTGTCACGGGTCAGGGCTGACCAGTCCGGTCTGATAGGCGATGACCACCAGTTGGGCCCGGTCACGCGCGCCCAGCTTCGCCATCGCACGGCTGACATGGGTCCGCGCGGTGGCCGGGCTGAGGAACAGTTCGCCGCCGATCTCGTCGTTGTTGAGGCCCTGCCCCACCAGGGCCAGCACCTGCCGCTCGCGTTCGGTGAGCACCGCCAACCGCTCCTGGCCGGCGGCGGCTGCCGTACGCCGTGCCGTGAACTGACTGATCAGCCGTCTGGTGATCCGCGGCGCCAGCAGGGCCTCTCCCGCGGCGACCACCCGGATGGCGTGCAGGAGTTCGGCCGGTCCGGCGTCCTTGAGCAGGAAGCCGCTGGCACCGGCCTGCAGCGCTTCGAAGACGTTGGCGTCGGTGTCGTAGGTGGTGAGGATGAGAATCCGGACCCGCTCCAGCCCGCGCATCCGGGTGATCTGAGCCGTGGCCTGGATGCCGTCCATCCTCGGCATGCGGATGTCCATGAGGACGACGTCGGGGCGGGCGGAGCGGGCACTCTCGACGGCTTCGACGCCGTTCGTCGCCTCCGCGACCACAGTGATGTCGTCCTCGACGTCGAGCAGCAGCGTGAACCCGGATCGCACCAGCCGCTCGTCGTCGGCGACCAGCACCCTGATCGGCCGTGCGGCAGCGGCCGGGTTCACCGGCGTGCCCTGTCCGGCGCTAGGGGCAGCCGGGCCCGGACCTCGAAACCTCCGCGCGGGGTCGGCCCGGCGCGGAGTTCTCCGCCGAGCAGCTGACAGCGTTCGCGCATGCCCACGATTCCGCAGCCAGGTCCGGCGGGGGTGTCCGTGGCGTCGCCGGCCGGTCGATCCGCGACGCCGGACCGGCTGCCGGGGCCGTCGTCGGTCACCCGGATCTCCAGTACGTCGACCCCCGGGGTCAGCGCGACCGTCACCCGGGTCGAACCGACATGCCGGACCACATTGGTGATCGCCTCCTGAACGATGCGGTAGGCGGCGCTGCCCACCGCAGTCGGCAACGACGTCACGGGCGAGGCCGCCTCGACCGTGACGTCGAGTCCGGCCTCGCGCGCCCTGGCGGTAAGCTCGCCGACCTGCTCCAGGCCCGCCTGCGGCACCCGACCGTCGTGATCATCCCGGAGTACGCCGAGAATGGTCCGCATCTCCCGCAAGGCCCGGGCACTGGTCTGCTCGATGGCCCGCAACGCCTCCCGGGCCTGTTCCGGTCGCTTGTCCCACACGTGCGCGGAGACCCCGGACTGGACGTTGATGACGGCGATGGCGTGCGCCACGGTGTCGTGCACCTCCCGGGCGATCCGCAGCCGCTCGGCGTCGACCCGTGCCCGCGTCGCCTCCTCACGGCTGCGTTCGGCCAGTTCCGCACGCCGCTGGGCGTCGGCGGCGATGACGCGCCGGGACCGGACGGATTCGCCGAGCGCCGCGCTCATCACCGATGCGCCGATGCGGAAGAACACCCACCCGATGGCGGCCCGCGGCTCGATGTCCGCCGCCGCGACCAACCACCCCACGGCGAGCACCGTGATACCCACACCGGCGATCACCAGTGACCGACGCCCGTCACCGTAGGCGGCCAACGTGTACAGGGCGACGAACAACCCCAGCCAACCGGGCGCGTCCGGGAAGCCGAGACCGTAGTACACCAGGCTGGCGAGGGCCGTGGTGACGAACACCGCGACCGGCCACCGGCGGCGGACGACCAGAACCAGGCCACTGACCACCAACAGCGCGTAACCGAGGTTTCCGACGTCGGTGAGCGGCCGAGTCGCGCCCTCGACGGCGACCTTGGCGACCGTGCCCTGCACCTGCATCACGGTGACGAAGAGCGCGAGCACCACGTCGTAGGTCACCACGCGCAGGGGCCGCGACCCGGCTCGGCGTTCCATTCCGTGAACCTACCGCTCCCAGACATCGACAATGCTCCGTCCAGGTGCGCGACCGCCTACGACGACAGGCGTGGCGACACCGGGCTCGGCTACGCCCGACTGCGTAGCCGCTGCCGTCCGCCGCCGGAGGCGATCACCGAGGCACCGACGCGACGATCATCGCCATCAGGGTCGGCGAAGAGGGGAGAAGAAATGAAGTCTTCAGGAATCCGACGGGTGCTGACGGTCGGCGCTGCCGTCCTGGTCGGAGGCATCGCCCTTGTCGTACTGCTGGGCGGGACCGGGCTCGGCGGACCGGCAGCCGCCGACGGACCAGGGGCCGCACTCGATGCGTACGGCCTGACCACCGGGCGGCTCGTGGGCCTCGTGGGAGCACTGGCGGCGCTGGCCGGTGTCGTCGTCGGTGGGCTGACCCTGGCCCGCCCCCGCAGTCCCATCGGCACCGGCACCGGCCGTACCGGGGCCACCATCGCCCTGGTGGCAGGGCTGATCGGCGTGATCCTCGGTGGATACGTGGTGGCCGCCGCCGAGGGCGGGCCCGGCACCGGCTACGGAATTGTCGGGGGCGTCGTAGCCCTGGTGGTGGGGCTGACCAGCCTGGCCCTCGGTGGGCTGGCCCTGGCCCGCTCCCGACACCCTCGCTGACCGGACACCCCGAGGCTTGACGCGTCGGATCAGCGGGTCAGGCCGACGACCGTGGCCAGTCGGGCCACGTCCGCTGCCGCCGGTCCGCCCCGAATGATCTCGGTGAGCAGGGTACGACCGACCGGGCGGCTGCGGACCTCGGCGGGCGCGGTGCGGTCGGCGTCGAGCAGCGCGCGTCCGGCCCGACTGGGTCGGCCGGTATCGAGGTAGGTGCGGGTGGCGTCGACCAGGTGGGCGGCCCGGTGCTCGGGCGGCAGGCGTCGCCAGCCGTCGCTGCGGATGACGTGTTCGTGGCGCAGGATCGCTTCGGCGGTGTCGCCGATGCGATGGGCGGCCAGGGACCGGGCCGTCTGGACGGCAGCCGCCCCGAAGCCGGTGTGGTGCGGGTCGGTGTCGCCGGTGTGACGATCGGCGAGGGCGGCGGCATGGTCGAGCAGATCGTGGGCGTTGCGACGGTCGCCGTGTTCGGCGGCGGCCAACCCGGCCTGGAGGTGGAGAGTTCCGCGTACGGTGTCGTCGTCTGCGGGGTCCGCCGCTGCCAGGGCGGCGGTGAGCGCCAGATGGTGATGGCCGAGAGCACGCAGGGCCTGGGCGACCGCGATGGTCGCGGCGGCGGTACGGGTGGGATCGTCGTCGGCGGCGACGGCCCGGTCGGCGGCGAGCCAGGCAAGGTCGGGGTGGTCGAGCTTGATCAGCACGTTTGCGGTGAGCCGGTAGGCGGAGGCGAGCAGGCCCGGGGTGCCACCGGCGGCATCGAGCAGGTCGGGCAGGGCACCGAGCAGGTCGGGCAGGGCACCGAGCAGTTGCGGGTAGCGGGCGTGCTGATAAGCCATCCAGGCGTACGCGACCTGGTCGCCGGCCTGCTGCGCGGTGACGGTGCATCGGGGCCGGTGGTAGCGGGCGAGGGCGGCGCGTACCGTGTCGATGCCGGTCTGGGTGGGGGTGACGGCTGCCGGCTGGCGAGGGCCGAGCAGCATCTCCGGGTCGAGGCGCAGCACCTCGGCGATGTCGCGGATGACGGAGTACCGGTCGAGTCGGCGTACGCCGCGTTCGACCTTGTCGACCCAGCTTTTCGACTTGCCGAGCCGATCGGCGAAGGCCTGCTGGGTCATACCCCGATGCGTCCGTAACTCGGCCACCCGTCGCCCGAGGGGTACGGAGTTGTGATCCCGCCGGTAGGTCATCGGCTGCCCCCGGCGGGCGGCATGGTGTGGGTGTGCTCCCCACAACGCGGACACCACCGCGACTTCACCTTGAACGCGAACAACCCCGCCAGGAAGCCCAGCAGTATTCCGCTGAACACCATCATCATCACCTCCACAGTCACGGCCGCTCACCTTCCATTGGGGCCGAAGCCGGGTCTGAGTCCGCGGGGACTCGTGACCATGCGGAGTCGGCGGGCGGGCGGGTGACGACCAGCAGTGACACAGCGGGGCGTGCGGTGTGTCGCAGTAACCGCCAGCACCGGTCGTTTAACGCGGTGCAGGGGGAAGTACGGTGCATCTCAGATCCCTTCGGGTTCTGGCAAGCCCTCACATCGGAGCGTCTTTGGTCGGATGACCGATGTGAGGGCTTTTCCATGCTCTGCGCGCTGGCATCGAGCGTATGCGCACCCATTTTGCGCGCGCAGATTTACCGAGTCAATGACATGGTGCCAGGAAGCGTCGGCGCGTATGGTCGGTGCCAACCTCACGGGAAGATGGAGAATCGCGAGCGTGGAGAGCCCAACTTTCGTTCGGTTCCAGCTCGGTGCGCAGCTCAAGCAGGCGCGCGAGAAGGCTGGCGTGACCACCGAGCAGGCAGCCGCACTCATCGAGGTATCGCCGAGCACCCTGCGGAGGATCGAGCAGGGCAGGGTCGGCTTGAAGGGCCCAGCGTTGAACGCGCTACTCGACCGGTACGGGGTGGCCGATGCCGAGCTGCGCGAGACGTTGCGATCGATGGCTCAAGCGGGCAAGCAGCGCGGCTGGTGGGCGAAGTACGGCGACCTGCCCAACTCCTATCGGCAGTACATCGGTCTTGAGTCCGCAGCGTCCGTGGTCGAGAACTTTGAAACTCTAGTCGTGCCGGGCCTGTTGCAGACGGTTGACTACGCCCGAGCGATCATCAGCGCTGACGCATCTCAGCCCACACCGCAGGCAACAGAGGAGCGGGTGACGGTGCGTGTGGAAAGGCAGAAGCTGCTCACCGAGGAGAAGCTGCGTCTGGTTGCGGTGATCGATGAGGCGGTGCTGCGTCGGCAGATCGGTGGACCCGACGTGATGCGAGATCAACTCTCGGCGCTGCTCGACGCGCAGAAGCGATGGAATGTGAGCATCCAGGTCATCCCCTTCCGAGAAGGGGCTTACGCCTCAATGGTGTCGAGCTTCCACATCCTCAGTTTCGACGAGGGGCCAGGGGTGGTGTACATCGAGGGCTTGACCGGCGACCTCTACGCTGAAGGTGAGGACGTTGACAGGTGTGCGCGGGTGTTCGGCAGTCTTCGAGCAGCAGCCCTGTCGCCTACGGCCTCGACCGCGATGATCAAGGGGATTCGGGACGAGGGGACGCCATGAAGGCGCTCGACAACCAGTGGCGAACCAGCAGTCGCAGCGGCGGCAACGGCGCATGCGTTGAGGCCCGGTACGCAGACCACGCTGCGCAGGTCCGCGACAGCAAAGACCAGCAGGGATCGGTGCTCATGTTCAGCGCCGGTCAGTGGATCGGATTTATTGAAGGCATCAAGGCCGGCGCATTCGGCAGCGGAGAGCGGTGAGCGCCTCCGCCAGGGGGAATTCTTGCCTGGACGGCAGCTTAGGGTAGCGCCGGCGATGCGGCCGTCCGGCCGATGTCCACGCGGGGCCGAAGCGGCTTTCGGCTGCCCCCTCTAGGCGTGGAGCTGCTGCGCGAGCTGGGCAGCCTTATCGAGCCGGCGAAGCATATTGCTCTCCCTGCCGAGGGAAGTCGCCCCACGTCATGACCTATTGTCCTAGGACGGCTTGCAAGGTGTCCTCTCCGTGACATAGCAATCCGGAGGCAGTGGCGTAGGGAGAACGGGCGCAAGCCTGCCCGCTGAACCCGCAACATGGGGGAGTCGGCACCGTGTATCGACCCGCCGCCGCGGTCGAGGCTCCGGACGGTGTCCGGTCAAGGAGGCGTCGAACGGGCCGTGGATGGCTATGGCGTACGGGTCGTGTTGGTGTTGGTGTTGGTCCTGGTGAACGCGGTGTTCGCGGGCAGCGAGATGGCGTTGGTGTCGCTGCGGGAGAGCCAGCTGCAGCGCCTGGAGCGCACCTCCCGGGCGGGGCGGGTGCTGGCGAGACTGGCGCGGGATCCCAACCGATTCCTGGCCACCATTCAGATCGGCATCACCCTGGCCGGGTTCCTGGCCTCGGCGGCTGCGGCGGTGTCACTGGCGGCGCCGCTGGTGGGACCGCTGGGGTTCCTGGGATCGGCGGCGGAGCCGGTAGCGATCGTGCTGGTCACCATCGTGCTGACCTTCGTCACCTTGGTGCTGGGTGAGCTGGCGCCGAAGCGGATCGCGATGCAGCGGGCGGAGGGGTGGGCTCTGCTCGTCGCCCGTCCGTTGGACGCGTTGTCGGCGTTCTCCCGTCCGGCGGTGTGGCTGTTGAGTAAGGCCAGCGACGCGGTGGTGCGGTTGACCGGCGGGGACCCACGGGCCCGCCGTCAGGAGGTCACCACCGAGGAACTGCGGGACATCGTGGCCTCGCAGCGTAACCTCACCCCCGAACACCGCATGATCATCTCGGGGGCGTTCGAGGTGGCCGAGCGGATCCTGCGGGAGATCCTCGTCCCGCGCCGCGAGGTGGTCACCCTGTCCGAGTCACTGACCGCGCCGCAGGCGTTGCGGGAGTTGGGCCGGTCGGGGCAGACCCGCGCGCCGGTCGTGGGCCGCGCCGGTCTGGACGAGACCGTCGGTGTGGTGCACATGCGTGACCTGCTCGACCAGGAGGGCTCGGTCGCCGAGTACGTCAGCGCGCCGCTGTATCTGCCGGAGACGCTGCGGGTCACCGAGGCGATTCGGGAGATGCGATCGCAGCGGCAGCAGTTCGCCCTTGTGGTGGACGAGCGTGGCGCTATCGACGGCATCGTGACGATGGAGGACCTGGTCGAGGAGATCGTCGGGGAGATCTACGACGAAACCGACCGGGACGTGCAGGCGGTCGTACGGGAGGTGGACGGGGCGCTGCTGTTGACGGGTGGTTTCCCGCTGCACGACCTACCGGACGTGGGTGTCGACCTGGACGAGGACACTATCGAGTCCGGCGACTACACGACGGTGGCGGGACTTGTCCTGGCACACCTCGGTCACATTCCCAGGACGCCCGGCGAAGTGGTCGAGCTGCCGGGTCTGACCGCCGAGGTGGTGGAGGTGACAGGCCAGGCCATCACCCGAATACGCCTGCGACCCACACCGCGACGCCCCGACGGCCCTGACACGGACGAAACCGAGGTGGAGTCTTGACCGACGAGCGCCTACGCGAGACCGGCCGCGCCGTGCCCCGGCGACGTACCGATGAAGTGGCATGGATGAATCGTGGCAGGTGAGCAGGGCAACCGGTTGATCATTGAGCACGAGGAGGTCATCGGAGTCGACTATTCCGCCGATGGATTAACTGGATTGGTCGGTGTTGGTGCCCGCTTCGTGCGGTGCCGCTTCGACGGACTCCGATTCCAGGACGTGGCGCTGGGCTCCGGCATGGATCTGTCGCAGTACGTCGAGTGCTCCTTCGACGGCGCGGTGCTCACCGGCACGGCCGGATATTCGCGGTTTATCGGCTGCACCTTCCGGAACTCGGAGATCCGAGATCTGACCGCGGGCTACTTGGAACTCGTCGACTGCCTCTTTAGCGGCAGGATCAGGTCGACGACCTTCTGGGGCGCCCCACCGCCCGGCTCCGCCGAGCGGTTTACGAGCGACTTGGCGTTCCTTGCCAAGCAGGGACGGGCGGAGCCGCCGGGATATCGCGCGCTTGCCCTGCGAGAGTCCAACAAGTTCCACGGCAACGACTTCTCCGGGGTCGACCTGGTCGGTGTGGACTTCCGCTACGGCATCGACCTGACCAGGCAGCGCCTGCCGACCGGTTCAGACCACCTATACCTTGAAGACGCCGAGGCCGCTCTGCATCGTGCGCTTGCGCTGCTGGTCGACCGGCCGGCAGACGATCTCACGGCTCGGGTCGAGCGGTCGCTGCGGCGGATGCTCGACCGGGAGATCAGCACCGGCCAACGACAACTGCTGTTCCGCGAGGTGGACTACTCGAACAAGGGGGTGTTGAAGCCACCCGCCCGGCTCATGTTCGATCTCCTGCGGGAGGCCACCGACCCACTGCCCCGGGTGCGCTGATCGGCTGCCGACGGCGGGAGGGCGACTTGGCGCCTTCAACGAGCGGCTGATGCCCGGACCACTGAATACCAGGCAGGGCCGGTCGGCCACCCCAGCTCTGCGGGCATGACGGTCCCGCTACCGTCCCAAAGTCGCCATCCGACGAAGGCCCTCGTCGACGCTGATCGTCGGCTGGTATTCCAGGTGGGTCCGGGCGCGCGTGATGTCGTAGACGCGGTCGCGGCCCATGAAGGTGACGATCCATTGGGTGAGCGGTGGCGGCGTGGTACTGCGGCGGGCCTTGGCGACGGTCTCCATGATCGTGGCGATGGCCGACGCGATCGCCCGGGGGTAGCTGCGGCTGCTGCTCACGTCGTGCCCCTGGGTGGCGAGCAGGGGGGTGAAGAAGGTGCGGGCCGGCCGGGGGTTGCCGTCGGTGACATAGCAGACGAGGCCGTGGTTTCCCCGTGTCATGGCCAAGGCGACGGCGTGGGCAAGGTTGTCGAAGTGGCAGAAGTCGACCGTGTGCTGCCCGCCGTCGATCCAGGCGAACCGGCCGGCCTCGACAGAGTCGACGAATCCTTGCAGGTTGCCGGCCGTGCCGTGGCCCCAGAGGAAGGGCGGTCGGAGGATCACCAGCGTGGTCTCTGCGTGGGGGAGTGCGAGAAGTTCCTGCTCGGTGCGCAGCTTGACTCGGCTGTAAGCGATGTTCGCCCGGCCGGTGTCGGAGGTTTCGTTAACGATGTTCAGGTGTCTGGTGCCGGTGGAGACGCTGGCGGCCGAGAGCAGGACGAAGCGTTTCACCCCTGCGGCCACCGCGGCCTGGTACAGGGCGCGGGTGGGCAGCAGATTGCGCTCGACGAACAGTTCGTCCGGCCCCCAGAACTCCATGAAGGCCGCCGCGTGGACCACCGCGTCGACTCCGTGGAGGGTGTCCAGCCACGCCGGCGCGCCGGCGTGGCTTCGGAGGGCCCCTGTCAGGTCACCGCGTACCGGTCGCGCACCGGCGGCCGCGACCGCCTTCTCCGCAGTGGCGGACCTCGCGAGCGCGTGCACGGTGTGCCCGTCGGCCACGAGCCTGCGAATGAGCACACCGCCGGCAGAACCGGAGCCACCTGTGAGAAATACGTCCATGAGATCCCTCCACCATCGAGACGCATCTTGTTGACGCTGTCATCTGAGAGAAGTGTGGATGGCTGAGCTGACAATGTCAACCGGCCGGTGAACATTGTCAACTAGATAGCATGGCGTGGTGATCAGTCGCGTGGAGTCCGCTGCCGCCACCCGTCGTTCCCTGCTCGACGCGGCCGCCGGCCTGCTGGACGAGGGTGGACCGGAGGCGGTGACGCTGCGGGCGGTGGGTGCGCGGGCCGGCGTGAGTCGCGGAGCGCCCTACCGCCACTTCTCCGACAAGGGCGACCTGCTGACCGCGGTCGCGGCCGAGGCATGGGACCGGTTGGCGGATCGGGCCGTGGAATGGGCCGCCGATCCGCTGACCCCGGCGGAGGAGAAGCTACAGAAAATGCTCACCGGGCTCCTTGCCGTCGGCCGCGAGCAGCCACATCTGTATCGACTGATGCACCAGGCGCCCGCCAGTGACGAGGTGCTGCGCGCGGCATCGCGAAGCCAAGGCCCGTTCGTGGCCGTCCTGAGCGATCTGGTCGGTGAGGACCAGGCCCATCGCTACGGGGCGCTGCTGCTCACCAGCGTGCACGGGATAATCGGGATGGAGGCCAGCGGTCAACTCACCGCCGACAAGTGGCACACCGACGCCGACGACATCCTGACCCTCCTGACCGGCATGATCGGCGATCGCTGAGCGAGGACGGAACGACCGCCCACCGTGGGGCGATCCTGGACCGCACCGGGACACGTGACAGGTGACACCGGGAGAGCGACCGCACCTCGTACCATCAGATCTTCTCGATACCGACGTGCGACGGGGGTCGGATATGCGGGCAGGAAAGGTCACCGGGCCGGCGGTTGCCGTCTCGCTCGCCGTGCTGGCGCTCGGCTGCGCGGCCCCGGGCACCCGGGACGGCGACGCGCAGGCGATACCCACAGAGACGTCCTCGCCGGCAACGTCGTCGTCACCCGCAGGGGTGGCGGAGCCGACCGGTCGGCAGCCAGACGCACCCCCGAACCATGGCGACAACAACGGCTGGAAGCGGCGGCATGAACTGTCCGCTGCGGATGAGCGCGCCGGGCGGGAACTCGCCGCGCGGATCCGGCCGTCGCTTGAGGCGCTACGCGCCGCCGGGGACTTCGCGCCGGCGTCCACCCAGCGAGCGCTGCTCGATCTGGGCATTCAGCCAGACGCGATCCAGGTCACCACCATGCGACCGCCCACCGGGCAGGAAACCCCACCACCGGGTGCGGTGTACGCGGTGCGGTTCGGAACCGTGGGCTGTGTGATCGGGGACGTACGGCCTGACCGAGTCATGGTCGAGGTCACCGGCTCGGCGGTCGAATTCGGCTGCCTGGAGCCGTTCTCGCACTGACGCCATCCCACCCCCGGTAGGGTGCCAGGCGAATATAGGGCGGCCCATGGTGAGAGATGTCGGTTGAAGTGGGCAGGATGACTGACGCCGACCAGACCTCTACGACTCACCAGTCGCGACCGTCGCCATCGACTCATCGGCGTAGCCGCACGTCATTGCGGGGCGTATCCCGTTGGCGTTCGTAGTCGGCGACCGTGGGGACGACGGGGAGCACGAGCAGCAGGACCAGGTACACCACGGCGAGTAGACCACCGGTGACCATGCTCAGCAGCAGCACGACCGTTCGTACCCAGTCGACGCGGAACTCGCCGTACGCCGCGACGCCGACGCAGACACCGCCGAACCATTTGCCCTCGTGGATCCGGCACCAGAACCGCCCGCGTGATCCTCCCTCGGCGGGAGGCGGGGCGGGGCGTACCGGGCTGACCGGCCCGAGGTCGGCCAGGATCGCGGCCATCTGCGTACCGGTCACCGGGTTGTCGCCTGATTCCGCGAGGGTGCTCAACCGGTCGCCGATCGCGGACTCGAGATCTCGGACGATCTCGTCGGCGTCCGGGTCGGAGCGCAGCGCGTGCCGCGCATCATCGAGGTACTGCCGCAGGGCGTCGCGTGCTCCGGCGGTGGCGGGAAAGGCCACTGCATGCCCGGTGAGGCGGATGGATACCGGATCGCTCATGGGGTCACCGTCCAATGGTGTTGATCGCGCGGGTCAGCTCGTTCCAGTACTCCCGGAATGCGGTGAGCTGGGTTCTGCCGGCGTCGGTGAGGGAGAAGTACTTCCGGGGTGGTCCCGTCGGCGACTCACGCCACTCGTGGTGTACGAGTCCGTCTCGCCGGAGCTTGCTCAGCAGCGGATAGAGCGTGCCCTCCTGGGCCGGGAAGTCCGCCTCCTGTAGCGCGGCGAGGATCTCCGCCGCGTGATCTCCTGCCGCTGAGTGGGGCTGGCTCTGCGGGAGACCGAGGGTTTCGCTGCTCAAGAACTAGTGGGGTGACGAGGAACGAGACGGTCCCACGCCCAGTGCCGCCTCGACGATCCGGACGGCCTCGGCGGGGTCGATACCGACACTGGTGATGACCGCCGCGTAGTCGCGGGCGGCGCTGCGGGCCCGGTCGAGGGCCTGCTCGCCGGCAGCCGAGACGAACGAGCCGGCCCGCCCGTGGGTCTCGATCAACCCGGCCTCCTCCAGTTCCCGGTACGCCCGAGCGACCGTGTTCGCGGCCAGGCCCAGATCGGCCGCGAGCCTGCGGATCGTCGGCAGTTTCGTGCCGACGGCCAGCGAGCGGTCCTGGATCTGCCGGGCGAGCTGGGCCCGGAGCTGCTCGTACGGCGGCGTCGGTGAGGCTGCGTCGATGACGATCACCGGACGAGCATGACGCGCCCGGCTGCAGTCCCGCTACCCGGGGTCTGGCCTGGAAGGGGCAACACGGCCGGTCAGTGAATCGATGGTGCTATGTAGGTGCCGACCCGCAGGGCACGATTACGACGACCAGCCACCCTCGCGTTACAGCGCCAAGGATGTGAGTAGCGATGACAAGCCCGGCACCGACGAGCTGGCCGAGCCTGCGGGTCTCGGGCTGGACCGACACCCGCGACACCCTGCACATGTGGACCCAGATCGTGGGCAAGATCCGCATGGCACACGCTCCGATGCTCAACCACTGGTGGCAGGTCACCCTGTACGTCAGCCCGCGCGGGCTGACGACCTCGACCATCCCGTACCGCACGGGGGCCTTCGAGATCGAGTTCGATTTCCTCGGTCACCAGCTCGACGTGCGGACCAGCAGCGGTGACGCGCGGAGCCTCCCGCTTCGGCCGATGCCGGTCGCCGAGTTCTACGCCCGGATCATGGACATGCTCCAGCAACTCGGGATCGAGGCGCCGATCCGGCCGCGCCCCAACGAGGTCGACCCGGCGATCCCCTTCGCCGAGGACTACGAGCACGCCTCCTACGACGGCGAGGCGGCCACCCTGTTCTGGCGACAACTGCTCCAGGCGAACCGAGTGATCGGCGAATTCCGGTCCTACTTCGTGGGCAAGGTCAGCCCGGTGCACTTCTTCTGGGGCGGGATGGACCTCGCCTGCACCCGTTTCTCCGGCCGGTCGGCCCCGCCGCACCCCGGGGGGATGCCGAACTGCGCGGACTGGGTGATGGCCGAGGGCTACTCCCGCGAGCTCTCCAGCTGCGGATTCTGGCCCGGAGGCGGCGAGGAAGGTGCCTTCTACTCCTACGCCTATCCCGAACCCGACGGGTTCGCCGAGCAGCCGATCGGCCCCGAAGGCGCGTACTTCAGTCCCGACTTCAAGCAGTTCCTGCTGCCGTACGAGGTCGCCCGCGCCGCACCGGATCCGGACCGTGCGGTCGCCGAGTTCCTCCACACCACCTACAAGGCCGCAGCGGACCGGGGGCACTGGGACCGCTCCGCGCTGGAGGACGACCCGTTTCGGTGGCACAACCGCCTCGCGACCTCCGGGTGATCCTGCCCTCGTTCATCAGCTGATTGGGGGGTTTGCTGCAACGATGCGAGACGTGGGAACTGTGAAGACTACGCCGCCTGCCATCTCGCCCCTCGCCGGCGAGCCGATCGACCGTGCCGATGCCGAACGCCTCGCGGGGGTGCTGAAGGCGTTCGCCGACCCGGCCCGGCTGCGACTGCTCAGCCTGATCCAGTCGGCTCCAGAGGGAGAGGCCTCGGTCAGTGACCTCACCGAGCCTCTCGGGCTCTCCCAGCCGACCGTCAGTCATCACCTGCGGATCCTCACCGAGGCCGGCCTGCTCGAGCGTGACAAGCGCGGCGTCTGGGCGTACTACCGTCTCGTGCCGTCCGCCATCGCCACAGTCGCCGACCTGTTGACCCCGCCCCGCAAACGAGCAACGAAGAAGTCCCGCTGACCGACGCCTCGAAGACCACACCACTCGTCACACACGCACCGACTGCCGCGTCGTCGGAAACCGCGCATTGCCGGCGGCATCAGGGGACGCCCCGGTCGACCTCGGTGCCGTAGTCGGCGAGTAGGTCGTCGAGATATTCCTCGTGTCCGAGTGCCTGGCCTGGGGCGACGACGACCGCGACCTCCTCCACGCCGACCAGCATCGCGGGCCATCGACACCACACGAGTTGATCGCGTACGAATCGCAATGCACCACGACGCAGCAAGGCTGGCAGGGTCGGCGACGTGGAGTGACCGGAGAGAATGTATGGGTGGATCCCACGAACTTGCACTGGGCGTCACGCCGGTATCTGATGACGCGATACGAGGAACTTCAGAGCGAGTACGGTCGGCTGCCCGACGGGGGCCGCCGCGCTGATGGGTACCACTACACCACCGAAGCGAAGCGGATCTTCCCCCGCTACAACGTCGTGGAAGCCATGCTCATGGCGGTTGAGCGAATTGACCCGGATCGGCTTCCCGCCGTCGACGTACTGGTCAGCATGATGCTGGCGGCTGCCGACGGTGGGGACTTCCCGCTCACTGAGCCGCCCTACGACGAGGTCGAAGCACAGGCCGTGACCGATGAGCGCCGGCTGTTCGCTGCGAAGGTGCAGCATTGGGCGGCGCAGCCCGAATTCCGCACCGACCCGGTCCCGTATCGGCGCGTGCTCACGCGCGAGGAGTCATCGGCCTGGCGGACGTCACTGCAGCAGCGATGGGGGGTGCAGAACGGCTGGTGGCACCCGATGCTCGGTAGTTCGGTTCCACACGACGTGCTGGTGCTGGCTGAGGAGTCGATGTGGGAGGGCGACGGCGTTGATCAGGTTCGCCGAGTACTGCGAGAGTTGGGCCGACCGCGGGTAGTCGAGTTGGGCGAGTATGGGGCCGACTACCTGCTGGATGTCGAGATCGTCGCCCCGCGGTACACGGGACCGGAGGGTTGCTGGATCGACGAGCAGCACGATTGGATTGCCTACGCATCCCACGAGGGAACGGTGGCATTCGGCGGGGTTCTCTCCGCCGCTCTCGTGGCGACCTGGCCTGAGGTCGACCGGTGGCGGTGGCCCGGATGGCAGGCGCTCGACCATAAGTGAGCGCCGTCTTCCGTATCGAAGCGCGAGACGAACTCAGCACCGCACCGCAAGCGCGGACGATCAGGTGAGCTCGCCAGCGCGCGGATCGCTGTACGGTGACCGGCCCGGTGACCGGGAGGAGCCTACTCCGATGGCGGTACGGGCAGCACGCGATCGGGAGTGGGCAGCCGACGCGCCGCGAGAACGGCCAGGCCCGCACCGGTCGTGTTCAACAGCACGTCGTCGATCGACGAGACACGTCCGAGTGCCAGGGCGTACTGCAGTGCTTCCACTGCGGTCGACATGCCTGCGGCCACGATGACCACATGTGTGAGCCGGACCTGCCACCCCAGACCCAGACCGAACCCCACCGCCGCGAACACCAGCAGATTGCCGACGATCTGGAAGAACGCGGTCAGCGGATGGTCGGCGAGGATCTCCACCAGGTCGCGCAGCGGCACCAGCCGCACTTCTCGGGGCGCGTCGAGTGGGGTGAGGACCACCACCAGCCATGGCAGCGTCCAGACCACCATGACCGTCGTGGCCAATGCCCGCCGGACCGCCAGCCCTGCGGGGACACCGCGCCTCCGGTAACAGGTCACGAGGTGACGCGTACCGACCAGGCCGGCCATGACGAGAGCCACCGCAGTCGCCACGACCGGAAGCCAACGCAGGTACCCGCCCGGGATCATCGTGGAGCATCGTAGATGCTGACAGCTGCGAACTCGGTGGCGTGAGCGGTGGACCAGGCGTGAGGATGCGTTCGTGGCCGCTGATGTGTTGCTCGCTCGGGCTCGGGTGGTGTGGCGTGAGTTGGCCGGTGTTCCGATGGCCTTACCCGCTGACGGCGGCGTCGACGTAGCCGTCTCGGCTGAATCGCGGCTGTCTCCGCCGGGCTGGGTCGGAATCGTCGCCTTGGGCGACGCCGCGATCGTCACCCTGCCGGCAGACAATCGGGCCGAGACCGTACGTGGGGTGCTGCGCAGCGTGCCCGTCGAGGAACTGACCGACCCGGTCCGGCTCCGCGCCATACTGCCGGTCGCCGAGGTGCTGGGTCCGGCGAGCCTGGCCTACCTCGACGACGGTGACTTCCAGCCGGTCGGGCTCGACACCGTGGACGTGGTTCCTCGTGCACATGACGATCTTGTCAGGCTCCTGGCCTCCGTTCCCGTGGACGACGCCGACGAGTGCGGGTTGGCCGACATCACCTCTGCGGCGTTCGTGGTGCGCCGCGGCGACCACGTCGTCGCGGCGGCAGGTTACCGGCACTGGCCGGGTATGGCGGCTCACCTGTGCGTCCTCACCAGGCCGGATCATCGCGAGCGCGGACTGGCGCGTGCCGTCGCCTCCGCGGCAGCCGCAGACGGCTTGGCGAACCGCCTGTTACCGCAGTGGCGGGCTCGCCCGGAGCCATCGCGTCGCGTGGCGCAGGCGCTGGGATTTCGCCAGCTCGGTGCCCAGCTGAGCATCCGAATCGGCATCTGAGCCCACACCAGATCGCGGCTACGCGAGCCTTTGCAGCACAGCACAGGTCACGCTGCCCGTGGCAGTTCCGGACGGATCAACCCGTGGCTGTCAGCGCGGCTTGCAGATGCTCGCAGGCGTCCTCGTCGAACGCGACGAGTCGTACCTGTTGGACGTTTGTCGCTGTTGATCTGATCGTTGCTACGGCGATGCGGGCGGCCTGGTCGGCAGGAAAGCCGTACACGCCGGTGGCGATTGCGGGGAAGGCGACGCTGCGGGCGCCGAGTTCGTCGGCGACCTGCAGGCTCCTGCGGTAACAGGAGGCCAGGACGTCGGCCTCACCGTGGCCGCCGCCCTCCCAGATCGGCCCAACCGCATGGATGACGTGCCGCACCGGTGGGTCGAGGTCGAAGGCCGGGGTAGCCATCGCATCGCCCGGATCGCAGGGGCCGATCGCACCCCCGGCCCGGGCCAGACGGGGCCCGGCAGCGCGGTGGATCGCGCCGTCGACACCACCACCGCCGAGCAGGGACTCGTTGGCCGCCGTGACGATGGCGTCCACGTCCTCTCGCGTGATGTCACCCATTACAACCTCGATGATTGCCACGGCAGAATCGTGACACACCGCTGGCGTGCCGGCCCGCTGTCGCCGAACCGGTGGCCGCCGGTTACGGCGTCGAATTCGTTGTATGGCGCCGGCGTTCCGACCATCGTCGAGCATCGTGAGGCGTTGAAGGTGTCCGCCGGCCGCGTGGAGCGACGGTGGTTCATCTGAGCGTCTGGCCTTGATCGAAGGCGACACGGTGGTACTCGCCCAGGTGGTGCGAGCTGCGCAGGCATGGCACGACGGAGCGTCCTTGACCGAAATCCCTGAGGCCCCTCCGTTCGTCAAACTGACCGGTCGGACCGCTGGTCAGCGTGCCGACATCCCGTAATCTTCGAGTGGGCAGGACAGTTCTGTCGCGTCTGAGGAGCGACCACAGCGCGGCACAGTGGTGCGTGGAATCATCTCCGAGATCCACAACTTCGGCGTCTTCGTGCCTCTCGAGGGGACCGGCCGGCTCGCCCGGCACTGGGTTCATTCGGATTCCGGAGCTGACCTGGGAGTACTTCTTCGACCCTGGCGACGTGGTGCACGCCGGGCAGCAGGTCACCTGCGAGGTGCTCGACTTCGACGTCACCCGTGGACAGGTACAGCTTTCGCTGAAGGCGTTGCAGGACGATCCGATGGTCACGTTCGCGGACCGGGTCGGTGAGGTGATGTCCGAGCCGGTCATCCAGGTGCCGTTCGGTGTCTTCGTCCGCGTCGCGCCGGGCATCGCGGGACTGCTCCACGAGCCCTCGGCGCAGCGCTTCGCCGGCTCGCTAGGTGCTCAGCCGTTCGTGACGCCGTCTGCTGAGGACGATCAGGTGAGGTGACCACGCTGGATGGTCACCTTGGCTAGATACTCATCTTGCTTGTATATTCAGGTTATGCGATCGACCTCGCGTCCCGCGCTGCGGGAACCGTCGTACTTCGTCCTTGCGGCTCTGCTCGGTGGCCCGCTTCACGGTTATGCCGTGATCAAGCGGGTGACCGAGCTGTCCGACGAGCGGGTGACCCTCGCCGCCGGTTCGCTGTACTCGGTGATCGACCGGCTGCTCGGCGAGGGACTCATCACCGCCGACGGCGAAGAGATCGTCAACGGGCGTGCCCGTCGCTACTACCGGCTCACCGACGAGGGCTACCGCGTACTCGCCGAGGAGGCCGACCGGCTCGCCCGGGCCGCCCGGGTGGTCATGGATCGGCTGCCGCACCGGGGCTTCCCGCTGGGAAGTGCCGATCAACCTTCTATCGTGAGGACCAGGCCAGCATGAGTTCTGATGTTCTGGAGAAGCGGTACCGAATGCTGCTGCGGGCCTATCCGGCCGGTTACCGCCGGGAGCGTGCCGACGAACTGATCGACACGTTGATCGGCGACGAACCGACCACCCGCCGCTGGCCCAGCATCCGGCAGGCGGCCGCACTGATCCGGGGCGGCCTACGGGTGCACGGCGGCAGCACTGCGGCCCGGCCCACCGCCGTGCTGCTCTGGCAGGGGCTTCACCTGGGCGCCATGGCGGTGCTGGCGCTGGGTGTGCTCATCGGCGTGAACGACATCGTCGCGACGTTCCAGTTCGGCGGATCCGCAGACCCCCTGCACGCCCTGCGGAACGAGGGCATCCAGATTGTCATGGCTAGTGCCATGACCACAAACGTTCACGGTGTTCGGGGTAACACGGCGCGCGGGCTGACGGCCCAGCCGGTCGCCGCGAGGCCGGTCGGCGAGCAT